>NZ_CP110232.1:2100000-2224209 GCF_029144185.1 Vagococcus intermedius
GGCATGTTTATTAAGAATACCTCGACGTAGCTTAGCACATAATGAACAGGGTGAACGTTCTTGACGGATATCAAAAACAACTGTCGCAATGTTGGTAGGTACCACTTCCAAGTTATAACCTAATGACTCAACAAAGCTGATCATCGGACTGATATCCATCTCCATGTCCATATCTAAACTGATTGGAACAATATCAAAATCAAAGCCCAAACGTTGCTCTTTTTTTATTCTATCTAAAAAATAAAGCAATGAGGTACTGTCTTTTCCTCCACTCATCCCAATTGCAACTTTGTCTCCTGGTTCAATCAAACCATGCTTTAAAATTGCTCGTCTAATTGGATTATAGTAATCTTTATTATCTTTTTTTATAAATCCCATCTCTCGACTCCTAAAAAGTTTTTTCTATCTGGCAACACAAAATAAAATTCGTGGCAAACTGCCACGAAAAATTATTTTATGTTAATTCTAAATAACTGTGAGTAATAAGTCGCTTACTAGTGATAGTGGGTTTAAAAAACTAACCTATCGGCTCACAAGTATACCCTACACCTTCCAAAATTCATCAAACATCGTGATGGGTAAGTGACGTTTATGTGCTGTTTTAGCATACCAATTTTCAATTGTCTCACTCGCTTCTTGCGAGACTGTTCCACCTTCTAGATAAGTATCAATATCTTGATACGTTACACCTAAGGCTACCTCATCAGCTATCAACGGTTTATCATCTTCTAAATCAGCTGTTGGTACTTTTAAATAAAGGTCTGGACTAGCTCCTAAAGCCTTTAATAATTGTTTTCCTTGCCCTTTTGTCAAACCAGCTAATGGTAAAATATCAGCTCCACCATCCCCAAATTTAGTGAAGAACCCTGTCACACTTTCTGCTGCATGATCTGTTCCAATCACCGCACCTTGTCTGTCCCCCGCCACCGCATATTGAACAATCATGCGTTCACGTGCCTTCATATTTCCTTTATTAAAATCCGATATATTAAGACCAGCTGTGGCTAAACTAGCAATAGAAGCATCGACTGACATTTTAATATTTACAACAATTTCTTGATCTGCTTGGATAAATTCTAAGGCTTTTTTGGCATCTTCTTCATCAGCTTGATTGCCATATGGCAGGCGAATCGCAATAAATTGATACGCTGTATCACCCGTTTCAAGACGTAACTCACTGATTGCAAGTTGTGCTAAGCGGCCTGCTAACGTTGAGTCTTGACCACCACTGATTCCTAACACTAAACTTTTTAGAAAAGGGTAGCGTTTTAAATAATCTTTCAAAAAATCGACGCGCTTTCTAACTTCAGCAGCAGGATCAATCACTGGTACTGACTTTAAGGCATTGATAATTTCTGTTTGTTTTGGATTCATACTTCGACACTCCTTTTTATTTATCATCATCTCATAAGAAAAAGGCCTCTTCCTCACTATAATAAGAATCAGCTGATGCTTATTGTGAACAAGTTGCCCCCCTTCTGCTTTACTACATTTCCTTAACTGATTGACGTACTTCTTCGATAATTTTCATTTTTTGGTTATACGCATCTAAGGATAAATCCACTGGATAAATCTGAGGATTTAAATCACGTTTATACTCTTCCCACAAGCTATCTTGATTCGCAACTGCTACTGCCTTAATCTCTTGTAAAGTTGGCATCTTATAAACCAAGTTCCCCTCAAGATAAATATTTTGTAAGATAGGACGCGCCTCAAAATTAACTACCGTCTTATTAATATAAGTATGAACAGGATGGAACATGTATAATTCATCAAGTTGGTTCGGGTCTTCATGCCATAGTGCTACATAATCACCCTCAGACTTCATGGTTTCTTTTTGACGAATACGCCATACTTGTTTTTTACCTGGTGTTGATACTTTTTCAGCATTATTTGATAACTTAATTGTATCAACCATCTTACCTTGATCATTTTCAATCGATACTAATTTATACACTGCTCCTAAGGCCGGTTGATCAAAAGCTGTAATCAACTTAGTCCCTACACCCCAAACATCAATTTTAGCGTGCTGCATTTTTAGATTCATAATCGTTGCTTCATCTAAGTCATTTGAAGCGTAAATCTTAGCTTCTGGATAACCTGCCTCATCTAACTGTTTGCGAACTTTTTTGGAAATATAAGCCATATCTCCACTATCAATACGGACACCTAAGAAATTAATTTTATCGCCCATTTCATCAGCAACTTTAATCGCATTTGGCACACCTGATTTTAACGTGTCATACGTATCAACTAAAAAGACACAATCACGATGGGTTTTAGCATAAGCCTTAAACGCTTTATAATCATCACGATAAGATTGTACAAGAGAATGGGCATGAGTCCCACTAGTCGGGATACCGAAAATTTTCCCCGCTCGGACATTGCTTGTCGCATCACATCCACCAATATAAGCCGCACGTGTCCCCCAAAAAGCAGCATCTAATTCTTGTGCTCTTCTTGACCCAAATTCCATCAATAATTCTGAACCAACTACCGATTTAATCCGTGCTGCTTTAGTAGCAATTAAAGTTTGATAATTTACAATATTTAAAATGGCCGTCTCAACTAATTGGCACTGTGCCAACGGCCCCTCTACTTGAACTAAAGGCTCATTACTAAAAACTAATTCTCCTTCAACAGCTGATCTGACTGTACATTCAAATTTGAAATCTTGCAAATACTTTAAAAAGTCTTCAGGATATTCTTCCACCTCACGTAAGTAGGCAATATCTGATTTGGTAAATTGTAAATTTTCAAAGTAATCTACAATCCTCTCTAACCCTGCAAATACTGCATAACCATTCTTAAATGGCATATTTCTAAAATAACACTCAAAGACAGCATGACGATCTGCTCGCCCTAACTCCCAATAAGTTTTCATCATATTAAGTTGATATAAGTCAGTATGTAAAGCTAAACTATCATCTGGATACAGTTCCATCATTTGCAGATTCCATCCTTCTCTAATTACTAAATTTATTATGACTGATTATCTCTCATGACATCAGTCCCTTAGCACTACTTCTTTTTCCTAATTAATATTGTACCATTTTTTTAGTTTTCAACAATATGATTTGCTTTAAAGAATGTTTTAAATACAAAAAAACTCTATTCTGAAATTCAGAATAGAGTTCATTACTTTTAAATAAAATTATTTAAGAGTGATTCCAGCGCCAACTTCTTCTAAAGCAGCTTTACAAGCTTCTGCTTCTTCTTTAGAAACGCCTTCTTTAAGTGCTGATGGAGCACCATCAACTAATGCTTTAGCTTCTTTTAAGCCTAAGCCAGTAGCTTCGCGAACAGCTTTGATAACTTTAACTTTTTGGTCTCCAGCTGAAGTTAATTCAACAGTGAATTCTGTTTGCTCTTCAGCAGCAGCACCAGCAGCAGCACCAGCAGCAGCTACAGGAGCAGCAGCAGATACGCCAAATTCTTCTTCAATTGCTTTTACTAAGTCGTTTAATTCTAAAATGCTTGATTCTTTTAAATCAGCAACGATTTGTTCAATGTTTAATGACATTTATAATTCCTCCATTATTGTGTTTTTTTTTAGTTTGTTAAGATTAAGCCGCAATTAAGCAACTTCTTCTTCTTTTGATTCTGCCACTGCATTGATAGCATACGCCACGTTGCGGACAGGAGCTTGTAGTACTGAAAGTAGCATTGAAAGCATACCTTCGCGGTTTGGTAATTGTGCCAAAGCATTGATATCTTCTACTGAAGATACTTTACCTTCGATTACGCCACCTTTGATTTCTAGTGCTTCCGCACCTTTAGCGAAATCGTACATAATTTTAGCTGGTGATACCACGTCTTCATTACTGAAGGCGATAGCTGTCGGTCCAGTAAATACTTCGCCCATTCCTTCTAAACCTGCTGCTTCTGCAGCACGTGAAAGGATTGAGTTTTTGATTACTTTCATTTCAACATTAGCATCACGTAATTGTTTACGTAAGTTAGTCACTTCTTCAACAGTTAAACCACGGTAATCTACTACGACTACAGAAGCTGCTTCTTTGAATTTAGTTGTTACTTCTTCAACAAGTTGTGCTTTTTTAGCAATAATTGCTTCGCTCATTTTAATTTCACCTCCTGAGTTATTGATGGTTGGGTTTTTATTGCTTAAGCAATAAAAAAACTCCATGCCACCGTTGACATAGAGGGACTATTGGTATAAATACCAGATATTGTCCTCGGTAGGAAATTAAGGCTCAAGGCCACCTACTGTCTTCGGTACATATAAGACCTAACTTAGAAACTATACCATAAGCATAGTTTCTAGGTCAAGACTATAAGTAATAATTTTAATTTAAATTAGATAGATGCAACATCAATTTTAACACCAGGGCCAAATGTTGTTGTTACAACTAAGTTCTTCATGTATGTACCTTTAGTTGCAGCTGGTTTAGCTTTAACCATTACATCATGAATTGTTTGGAAGTTCTCGATTAATTTAGCATCATCAAATGATACTTTACCAATTGGAACATGGATGTTACCAGCTTTGTCAACACGGTAAGTTACTTTACCAGCTTTAACTTCGTTAATAGCTTTAGTAACGTCCATTGTTACAGTACCAGTTTTAGGGTTAGGCATTAAACCTTTAGGTCCTAATACGCGTCCTAATTTACCAACTTCAGCCATCATGTCTGGAGTTGCTACAACAACATCAAAATCGAACCAACCTTGTTGGATTTTTTGAACCATGTCAGCATCCCCAACGTAGTCAGCGCCTGCTGCTTCAGCTTCTTTAGCTTTTTCACCTTTAGCGAATACTAAAACTGATTGAGTTTTACCAGTTCCGTTAGGTAAAACAACAGCACCACGAATTTGTTGATCTGCTTTTTTAGGATCAACGTTTAAACGGTATGCAACTTCAACTGTTGCGTCGAATTTTGCAATATTTGTATCTTTTGCTAATGCGATAGCATCTGCTACTGCATAAGCTTTATTTGAATCAACTTTTTTTAATGCATCTTGCATTTTTTTGCTTTTTTTAGCCATTTTGTTTCCTCCTTGAATGTGGTTATAACGGTAGAACCTCCCACGGAATTTATATCTTTCAATATAAACCGACTGAGAAGCTACTTCCGGTGGTTACAGTAAATATTCTTGTAGTCAGGCTGTGACTACATGACTGACTTTAATTAGTCAACTGTAATCCCCATGCTTCGTGCAGTACCTTCAACCATGCGCATTGCTGCTTCAATATCAGCTGCGTTTAGGTCCTCAATTTTTAGAGTAGCGATTTCTCTTACTTGGTCGCTTGTTACAGATGCAACTTTAGTTTTGTTAGGTTCGCCTGAACCTTTTTCCACGTTAGCAGCTTTCTTTAATAAAACAGCAGCTGGTGGTGTTTTTGTAATAAATGTAAATGAACGGTCTTCATATACAGAGATTACTACTGGAATAATTAAACCAGCTTGATCAGCAGTACGAGCATTGAATTCTTTAGTGAATCCCATGATGTTTACACCTGCTTGACCTAACGCAGGTCCTACTGGTGGTGCTGGAGTTGCTTTTCCTGCAGGAATCTGCAATTTAACGATTTTATCTACTTTTTTTGCCACGAGACATACCTCCTTAAGTCCGTGATGTGGTTATGTGGAGATTAAGATTTCTCCTCCCACTTTCTTTTGCCATAACAAAAGAATACGCATTATCACACGCGTCTTTAAATTATAACTGATTTTTTTTTTTATAGCAAGTCTAAAACTCACCTTTCTACTATTAGAATACTACTAGAAAAAACGACTTAACACTTGTATTAAAAGGACGCCTTAGACACAGTAAATTTGGCTTATCTAACTATTTTGTGTTACTAAGTGATTTACTTACACATTTTCTTCACGAATTCTCATCATTCTAACCGTACTTTTCAATATCGTCAATAAATATATGGTATCATAAAAACAGCTATTTTAAATAAAGTATAAAAAGGAGTTAATTGTATGTCTTCTGGACAATTTAGAAGTGTTTTTGATGTTATCGGGCCAGTCATGATCGGGCCAAGTAGCTCTCATACAGCAGGAGCTGCTCGTATTGGGAAAATGGTTCGTGAAATTTTCGGAGAATTACCGGACCAAGTTGATATTTTACTATATGAATCGTTCGCTAAAACGTATCGCGGACATGGGACAGACATCGCCTTAGTAGGTGGCTTATTAGGAATGGGGCCAGATGATGATCGTCTTGCAACATCACTTAAACTAGCACATGAAGCGGGTGTTGAAGTCTGTTTTGTCCCTAAAAAAGATCCGGCTGACCATCCAAATCAAGTCACTATGCGCTTAAAAAAAGGCGAACGAACACTTAGTATTACGGGTGTCTCAATTGGTGGCGGAAATATTCAAATTACTGAAATCAACGGCTTCAAAGTCACTCTAAATCCTGGTGTCCCTACTCTAATCATCTCACATAAGGATCAGACTGGTGCAGCTGCAAATGTTACCCGTATCTTCCAAAAATATAATATTAATATCGCCATTATGAATATTACAAGAGAAAATCGTGGGGGCAATGCCATGATGCTGATTGAAGTTGATTCACCTAATGTTGTTGACTGTCTAGATGAAATTAAATCCCTAGAAGAGATTCAAGCAGTCACATTTTTTGACTAAGTAAAATTTGGAGGTTTGAAGTATGTTCGAAACAATTGAAGAACTAGTAGTATTAGCTAACAACTATGGAAGCGTTGCCGAAGCAATGATTCAACTTGAAATGAGCGTCTCTAAAACTGACCGTCAGGATATTATCGAAAAAATGCAAGCACAACGTGACGTGATGTTACAGTCAATAAAAAGAGGAACAGCTGGCGTTACGTCTGTCACAAAATTAACTGGCGGAGACGCCCCTAAAATGACTACTTATCTAGATAAAGGTGAGTTTTTAAGTGGCGACTCTATTTTAAAAGCTGTCCGCAATGCAATTGCTGTCAATGAAGTGAACGCTGAAATGGGCTTGATTTGTGCCAACCCAACAGCGGGAAGTGCTGGAGTGGCGGCTGGAGTCTTAGGTGCTGCTATCGAAGACCTAAAATTAACTGACGAACAGCAAACTGATTTCTTATTTACAGCAGGGGCTTTTGGTTTAGTCATCGCTAATAATGCTTCCATCAGTGGAGCTGCTGGTGGCTGTCAGGCAGAGATTGGCTCGGCAAGCGCCATGGCAAGTGCAGCTCTTGTTGCTGTTGCTGGTGGAACACCTGAGCAATCTGCCCAAGCGATTGCCATTACCCTAAAAAATATGATGGGCTTAATTTGTGACCCGGTAGCAGGTTTAGTAGAAGTCCCTTGCGTCAAACGTAACGCCTTAGGAGCCTCTCAAGCCTATGTCTCTGCTGACATGGCTCTGGCAGGAATTACAAGTGTGATTCCACCAGATGAGGTTGTTATAGCTATGGGCCGAGTCGGTGAACAAATGCCTTCTATTTTTAAAGAAACAGCAGAAGGTGGCTTGGCAGATACGCCAACCGGTCGACGCATTGCCAAAGAAATTTTCAATTAAAAAATAACCTACTGATTTGAATCAGTAGGTTATTTTTTTACTCCTTATTCGCATCTGGCCATAAAAATTCTGCCATAACATCATCGACATCACTATTCTCATGTAATAACATATGTTGTCCTTGCCAACCATAGATCGCAACCTCATGATAACTTTCAATAACTGGCTCTAACAAATAACTAATAGCTTTAACACTATCTACAGGAACCGTTCCATCACTTCGACTTCCATTCCCCAAATCACCATAAATATTTAAAAATGATAGCGTCTTAGGTAAACGTTCTTGCGCCGCTTCTAAATAACGATACGTCGCATTTCTTTCTTGTGGCCCTTTTTCAGATAAATCAAGTTCTGTCATGCTATCATTTGAAACTTCTTCACCATTAAAAGGTGAGCCTAGTGTCACTAATTTCGTAATTTGTGGTAATTTCGGATCATAACCGTAGTCAACTAAATATCTTAAGGCTGCTACACCGCCCATTGAATGACCCACAAAATACACATCATCAATAATTAATTTTTGCTTTAGTAAGAGCATTATTTGATGTAACCATTCCCCTTGTTGCCATTCACTCGGTTGCATCTCTTTAAATATAATATGAACTAGTGGACGCTCAACTGTCTGTAATTTTTCGATATTTCCTTGAATCACCAAATGATGGTTTCGCTCAACAATAATTTCTAGGCTGCGCTCTGCATAACCTGCTTTTTCAAACCGTTTAATCATTCGACCTAGAGAGTATTTCGTTCCATATGTACCATGTAAGAACAACGTTGGTGTAACGCCTTTAGGAAGTTGCGTTTCGTCTAATAATCTTTCAGCACGCTCTCTTTTAAATCTGACGTATCTACCTAAGCAATAACCAGTAACGCCTAACCCTCCTGCTGCTAACAATCGCTTTAACCATTTGTTTTCTTCCATTATCATCCCGCCCCTTCAATTTAAAATAAAAAACCGGCTATCATCATCATGTAAGATAGCTCGGTCTTTTGTTTGACATTATATTTTATCTATTTGTTCAAAATCAAGTTCTGTTGACGTTTCGCGACCAAACATATCGATATTTACTTTAAGTTTTTGACGTTCTAAATCAATTTCTACAATCTCTCCTGATAAACCAGAGAAAGCGCCATCGATAATCATAATAACTTCGCCTACTACTACGTCCAATTCTTTATGACGCGCACTTAAGCCTAATTTTCTTAAGATATGTTCAATTTCTTCATTTAATAAAGGTGCAGGCTTACTTCCAGCCCCATGTGAGCCAACGAAACCTGTAACACCTGGTGTATTACGGACAACGTACCAAGAATCATCTGTCATAACCATCTCTACTAAAACATATCCTGGGAATGTTTTCTTAGTGTTGATTTTTTCTTTACCATTCTTAATTTCACGTTCTTCTTCTTCTGGCACAACTACACGGAAGATAAAATCTTCCATACCCATACTTTGCGCACGAGATTCGATGTTAGCTTTAACCTTATTTTCATAGCCAGAATATGTATGCAATACATACCATTGTCTTTCAAATGTTTCCATTTCTAGCAGCCTACTTTCTTGTAAAATAAAAAAACTTCAGTCTACCCCGAAGTCTTTCTTTGCTTTAGTATATCACTCTTACGGACTCTTGACTAGCATTTTTCTAAGTGTCTAATCAAATTTAACGATTGAAAAAGCCCTATCACCGCTTTATTCTTATCCTTTAATAAAGAAGCTGATAGCTGTATTGATTAAGAAATCTACGACGCCAAAGAAAATCCCGAATAATACTGTTGTTGAAATAACGGTCATAACGTCTTTTCTTAATTTTTTACCTGTCGGCCATGTCACAGCTTTCATTTCTTTACGAACACTTCCTAGAAATTTAAACATTAGGCTACCTCCTTAATTATTTAGTTTCACGATGTAATGTATGTTGTTTACAATATTTACAAAATTTTTTGATTTCTAAACGTTCAGTTCGTTGCCCTTCATTAACTGCTTTTGAATAATTTCTAGAACCACAAACAGAACAGGCCAGAGATGATTTTTTTACTGCCATACGATTTCCTCCACTCTGTCTAGTCTTTTACCAACTAACATTACCACCATTTTTAAAACATGTCAAATCAGCTTTTTATCCCAATCTAAGCAAACTATTACTTTCTAATTCTTAGCTAAAACAAATTTTTTGCTACTTGTTTTCATTAATATATGTTAAGATAACACTAACAAATCGCTTATAATAGGAGGAAAAAAGATGTTGATCAAACAAGTTTGTATCCCAAGAAAAGATTTAACAACTGTTGATGAAACTTGCACACTTGAAGCCGCACTTGAGATTTTAGAAAAATCAGGCTATCGTTGTGTTCCTGTCCTAGATGGAACAAATAAGATATTCCGTGGAAATATTTATAAGATGCATATTTATCGTCATAAATCACAAGGTGGTGATATGCAGCTTCCTGTCACTCATTTAATTAAAAATGCGACAAAATTCATCCACATCAATTCTTCATTTTTCAAAATTTTCTTTACTATCAAAGAACTACCTTACATCGCAGTACTAGATGAGCAACAACATTTTTACGGTATTTTAACTCATAGTAAACTATTGAATATTTTAGCACAATCTTGGAATGTCAGCGAAGGACGTTTCGTTTTGACCGTCGCCTCAACTGGTCAACGTGGTGATTTGGCTGCTGTTGCAAAAATCATTTCAAAATTTACACCTATCACTAGCTGTATCAGCTTAGATGTGGGGCAAGATGAGTTTATCCGTCGTATGCTCTTTACCTTACCAGCTGATGCTACAGAAGAAACATTAAACGCCGTCATCGCGCAGCTTGATAAAAAGAAATACAAAGTGGTAGAAGTGGAAGATTTGCATAAATCTGCTGAATCATTTTAAAAAAGAGACCATATGAATGGTCTCTTTTTTACTGTTATTATTTAATTAAACGATAAATTGCATCAGCATAAATGACAGTAGCATTAATAATATCGTCCACTTCCATAAATTCATTGGCTTGATGCATCGTGTCAACACTATGAGGGAACATCGCACCATAAGCAACGCCACGTTCTAACAAACGGCCGAAGGTTCCGCCACCAATCACTTGTCCATGACCTTCTAGACCAGTATGTTCTGTATAAACATCTAACAATGTTTTAACTAACTCATCATCTTCTGGTACATAGTGTGGTAACGTCGCTTTATCAATTGTAAAGGTTGTACCTAAGCCACCTAGCAATTTCTCAAATGAGGCCACCATCTCTGGAGCTGTAATACCTTTAGGATAACGAATATTTAATGTTACGTAGTTATCTGTTTGATTCGCTTTAAACGAGAATAGTCCTGCATTAACCGTTAACTCACCCATCACATCATCTGTATAGTTAATACCTAATTTTTCACCAGTAGTATCACCATGAACATAAGTTGCTATCGCACTAAGATAAGCTTTCGCTCCGCCACCAAAAGCATAGTTATCTAAAAATGCTGCTAGGTAAGTTCCACCATTGATACCTGATTGTGGACTAGCACCATGTGCTGATTTACCTTTAACAATGACTTTGATTGCTGTTCCGTCAACTTCAATTATTCCTGAAATTGGGTTAGCTTCAATAAACGTCATAAACTCAGTTTCAAAATTAGCTGCTTGATCAACGGTAGCTACTTCAACAAGAGCCGTTGCAGATTCTGGTACCATATTGGCACGTAAACCTGATTCAAAACTTATTAGTTTATAATCACCTTCATTACTACCATCAAATAACAAGTTAATTGAGGCATTCCCCTTTTCACCGTTGATGATTGGGAATTCTGCATCTGGAGCAAAACCAAAGTCGGGTTTATCTTCCACCTCTAAGTAGCGATCCATACATTGCCAAGAACTTTCCTCGTCGGTCCCAATAATAAAGCGGACACGTTTTGATACGGGTAACTCTAACTCTTTAATCATTTTTAAAGCATAGTATGCAGCGATACTTGGTCCTTTATCATCGCTTGCACCACGTGCGTATAATTTTCCATCTTTGATAACAGGTTTAAACGGTTCCGTATCCCAACCAGTTCCAACTGGAACAACGTCAACGTGGCCAAAAATTCCCATTGTCTCATCGCCTTGGCCATATTCTAAATGCCCAGCAATATTGTCAATATTTTTGGTTGTAAAACCATCACGCTCACCAATCTCTAAGAAATGTAGTAGAGCTTCTTTAGGTCCTGGACCAACTGGTGCATCCACTGTAGCTTTGTCGTCTTCTCTGACACTTGGAATACTTAATAAATCAAATAAGTCCTTAAACAAGTCTTCTTTTCTAATCTCTACTTCTTTTTTCCAATCAATTGTCATACCATCCACTCCTATTCTGTCTCAGTACATCTCTTATCATATCACTATTAGTGTAAAAATACCTGATATAACCCTACTAGCAACTCATTTTTTTACAAGAAACCCACGGATAATCCCCCTCAAGGGGCGCCGTGGGAGTGTTTATCACTATAGAAATAGACTTATGGTAAGCCTTATGCCCAATCGCCATTTTTAAAAATTGGAACAACTGTTCCATCTTTACGAATACCATCGACTGACATTTGCGCTGATCCTATCATAAAATCAACATGTTTTTGACTACGGTTAATGCCATGCGCCATCAATTCTTCTTCTGACATCACTGTGCCACCTTCAATATTATGAGCATAAGCTGCTCCTATAGCCAAATGATTTGAAGCATTCTCATCAAACAGCGTGTTAAAGAAAACAATTCCAGATTGAGAAATCGGAGAAGGGTCACTGACAAGTGCGACTTCACCTAAACGTTTCGAGCCAGAGTCTGAAGCAACTAAGGTTTTAATCACTTCTTCGCCTTTTTCAGCCGTCACATCAACGACTTCACCGTCTTTAAAGGTCCATTTCATTCCTTCAATAATTGTCCCAGCATAACTCAAAGGTTTCGTACTTGAGACATAGCCATTAGTTCGATGACAATCAGGCGCTGTAAAGACTTCTTCCGTTGGCATATTAGCTGTAAATTTCTCACCACGAGCATTGAGGCTCCCAGCACTCACCCAAATATGATTTTCTGGTAAACCAACAATTAAATCGGTTCCTGGAGCTGTGTAATGTAATGAATCAAACTGCTCTTTATTTAGCATATCTGATTTTTTACCTAAGATTGCTTCGTGTTCTTTCCAAGCCACTACAGGATTCTCTTCATAAACACGTGTTGTTTTAAAAATTTGATCCCAAAGGGCTGTAACTTGTTCTTCTTCTGTTGCTAATTCTGGGAATACTTTAGCTGCCCAAGGACCATCTGCAGCCGCAACAACTGTCCAACTCACTTTATTAGCCTGTGTTGCTCTTCTTAAATCAAAAAGATGTTTGGCATCATGTTGTTGGTATGCTCCAATCTTATCTGAATCTAAACCAGCTAAAGCGTCTGGATCTGAAGAAATAACGCTAATACGGCTTGCACCTTTTTCTAACCAATCATGTGTCTCATCTATCATATAAGAAGGAACTTCAGCTAAATTTTCAACTGACATATTTTGAACATTTTGACGCAACAACTCATCATCACTCCACTTAACAATAACTTGGGCTGCCCCTCTATCATAAGCCTCTTTTACAATTAAGCGCGCTAACTTAGCTTGGTTAACTGCAATTTGTAAAACAATTGTATGCCCCTCTGTGACATTAACACCGGTTTCTACAATTAGGCGAGCATACTTTTCTAAGTTTTTATCAAACGTTTGATTCATCATTTTTACAATTCCTCCGCTTCTTTGAATATCTATTTTTCTATTTCACTATTCCTAGCCAAAAGAATAACGCTTACATTAAACTAAAATGGCTTCTAACTACTTAAAATTATAAGCCACCTGTCTATCTATTGCCAGTCGATTGAATTAAATAACCGATAAATGAATAAATTTCCTATATAAGTTGCCATTTTTCTTACCTATCATTCATAGTTTTAACAGTCTTTTTTAATTTAAGCACGTCGGTATGTTTTAAGTTTCAGCAGTTCTTTTTCAGTAAGTTTACGATAAGTCCCAATCTTTAAAGCTTCTTCCAAAACTAAAGGTCCCATTGTTTCTCGATGAAGAGTGAGTACTTGTTTTCCTAATGCTTCAAACATACGCTTAACTTGATGATATTTTCCTTCTGAAATAGTTACTCTCACATAGGATTGATTTAGATCTAAATCAATCCCCTCAATTTCTAAATGACCTGGTAAACATTTTTCACCACCAGAAATAAGCATTCCTTCGGAAAAAACACGCTTATCTTCAGCCGTTACAATGCCGGATATTGTGGCGTAATATCTTTTAGATACGTGTTTTTTAGGTGACAATAACTCATGACTCAATTTCCCATCATTTGTAATCAACAATAAGCCTGTCGTATCCTTATCTAAACGTCCTACTGGAAATAAATCTTCTCTATAATCTTCTGCTTTTAACAAATCTAAAACTGTTCGATGCTGACGATCTTCAGTTGCAGAAATCACCCCTTGAGGCTTATGTAATAAATAATAAAATTCACTTTCATAATATAAAACCTCCCCATTAAGAGTGACTATATCGTTATTCTCATCCACAGAAACTTTTCCATCTTTAATCTGTATACCATTTATTTCAATTTTTTCTTTTTTTAAAAAAGTCTTCACTTCTTTGCGACTTCCTAACCCCATATGACTCAAAAATTTATCTAAACGCATGTTAAACCCTCTCTATTCTTATTAACTATTCTTATCATAATAAAAAAAAGAACACATTAATAGTGTTCTTTTTATTTTTAACTAATATGTAGTTTACGACGGAAACTTTCAGCCTTTTCACCAATTAATTTATCAGCTAGCTTTAATTTTAAAGCTAGATAGCTATACACTACACCACCTGCAGTTGCAACAAATATAATAATGAAGAAAGCTTGAACCTTACTATCTGGACTCAACACTAGATAACTTACCTTACGCATGATGAGTGCGACTATCGTCATAATAACACTTAATACAAAAATTAATAATGTTCGGCGAGCTGTTAACGACATGTCAAACTTCGTTATGTCCTGAACCGCACGAACCGTTAGAAGACCTGCAACTAAAACACTCACACCTGTTGCTAATAAAGGTCCATAAACTTGGAATTGAATAATAAACGGATATTGAATAATCGCTTTGACTACCAAGCCAATAGCTAAACAAATCAAGGCGCGTTTATTACCATATAATCCTTGTAAAGTAGTCGAAGCTAACATATAAAATCCTAAAATAATACCTAAATAACATGCTTCAACTAAAACAGAAGCTCCTAACTTATCTGGTTCATAAAATAACGTATTTAATGGATAGGCTAAGACAATCATTCCCATTGTAGCAGGGATCATTACAAAGAAGAACAATTGGATATTATCACTAACTAAGCGAGCTAAGCCTTTATGATTTTTCATCGTAAAAGCTTCTGTTACAAGAGGTAAACTCGTCACAGATAGTGACGTTGCAATTGAAATAGTAATCATCGTCAATTTATCTGGGTTGGCACTAAACAAGGTAAATAATTCTTTAATTTGAGTTGACGTGTACGCTGTTGTATTGGTCATAATACTTTCAAACGTATATTGGTCAATAATTTTAAAGATAGTAATCGCTGAGCCAATAATAATGAAAGGGAATGCCTCAATCATCATATCTTTCAATAAACCAGTTGTTGAAATCTCTAACTTATTGTCACTCGTTGCTTCTAACATTTGCATCTCGCGTGACTGTTTACGATAGAACCATAACAGCGTCCCAAAAGCTGCTAACATTCCAATAAATGCCGCAAAAGTTGAATGAGTTACCGCTTTAACGTAGTCCCCTTCTCCGACCTTCATAATAATATAAGTCGCCAATAACATATAAAAAACGCGAGCAAATTGCTCAATCATTTGTGAGACAGCCGAAGGCATCATATTATGATTACCTTGGAAGTACCCACGAATCACACTCATACATGGGAAAATCAATAATCCCACACTTAAAGCACGCATTGTTGGAATAAGATCCTTATCCCCTGCTGCTAAGATTGGTGCTGCAAAAAACATCACACTAGCACATAAAACACCAAATCCCATCATTACCGTCATCGACTTTTTAAATAACTTACGACTTAAGCCATATTCATTTAAAGAGTTATAATGAGAGATTTGTTTGGCAATTGCGCCAGGAATCCCTGCTGTAGCTATCATTAAAAATAATGCATAAATATTATAGCCTTTGGTAAATAAATTATTCGCTACTTTTGCATCTGTCCCCATCCAAGCGTACCACGGGATAATATAAATTGCTCCCATTAGCCTAGATACCACACTACCAACTGTCATCCAGATAGAGCCACGAAGCATTTTCTTCTTGGACTCAACATCCTTTTGTTCAAAATTTTCTTCTGGTATTTGCATTGATTATGTCCAACTTTCTCACTATTCTTAATTCTAAATAATAAAAAACATCCAAAACTCTTTTCGTACACTTACATATTACCAAATTAACTCATGTTAGTTAAGCACGTTTTATATAAAAATTTATTAAGTTATTCACATGACAAGTTCTTATGTTTTACATTGGACGCTTTTAAAACAGTTCTCATGTCATTTCCAACAATAATAGAAAGCAGCTAAACTGTATTAGCTACTTCCTATCGAAATTATGTTTAAACAAGGTAAAATTAATTAGCAACAATATTAACTAATTTATTTGGAATCGCAATCACCTTACGGACCGTTTTACCACTTAATTGTTCTAAAATAAGCTCATTATTTAAGGCTAATTTTTCTAAGTCTTCTTTAGCAGTATCACGTTCAATAGTAACTTTAGCACGGACCTTGCCATTAACTTGTAAAACAATCTCTAACTCATCTTCTACCAAATACTTTTCTTCATAAGTTGGCCAAGCAACATAAGTTAAACTTTCTGAATGTCCTAGAACTTGCCATAATTCTTCACACATATGTGGGGCTACAGGTGCCAATAATTGTACAAATCCTCTTATATATTCAACAGGCAAAGCTTCTTGTTTATTGGCTTCATTAACGAAAACCATTAATTGTGAGATAGCTGTATTAAAGTGTAAGTGTTCAAAATCTTCGGTTACTTTTTTGACTGTTTGATGATAAACTTTTGTTAAGTTACCATCATTATGCGTTGTCACACGGTCTCGCAATTTATTGTCATCATCTAAAATCAAACGCCACACCCGGTCTAAGAATTTACGACTGCCTTCTAAGCCTTTTTCATTCCAAGCGATTGCTGCATCAAGTGGTCCCATAAACATTTCATATAAACGTAAGGTATCCGCACCATATTCCGCAACAACGTCATCTGGATTCACAACATTCCCTTTAGATTTAGACATTTTATTGTTATCACTACCTAAAATCATGCCTTGATTAAATAATTTTTGGAATGGTTCTTTAGTTGGCACAATGCCACAGTCGTACAAGAATTTATGCCAGAAACGAGCATATAATAAATGAAGTACGGCATGTTCTGCCCCACCAATATACATATCTACTGGTAACCACTCTTTTAATTTCTCAGGATCAGCCAAAGCGTCGCTATTATTTGGATCGATGTAGCGTAAGTAATACCATGAACTACCTGCCCACTGTGGCATTGTATTTGTTTCACGGCGACCTTTCATTCCTGTTTTAGGATCGACAACATTCACCCAATCTTCAATATTAGCTAAAGGAGACTCGCCTGTTCCACTTGGTTTTATGTCACGTGTTACAGGTAATATCAAAGGTAACTCTTCCTCTGGAACTGTGGTCATTGTGCCATCTTCCCAGTGAATAACTGGAATTGGCTCGCCCCAATAACGTTGACGTGAGAATAACCAGTCACGTAAGCGATAACTAACTTCTTTTTTACCAACTTTTTCAGCTTCTAACCATTCTAACATTTTAGTTATAGCTGTTGGTTTATCTAAACCATTTAGGAAGTCGGAATTGATATGCAGACCGTCTCCAATATAAGCTTCTTTTTCAATATCGCCACCTTCAAGAACTGGTGTAATAGTTAAATCAAAAGTTTTAGCAAATTCATAATCGCGTTCATCATGAGCTGGAACAGCCATAATCGCTCCTGTCCCATAAGTTGCTAACACGTAATCTGCAATCCAGATAGGCATCATTTCACCAGTTACAGGGTTAATGGCATAAGCTCCTGTAAAGACCCCAGTTTTTTCTTTAGCTAATTCTGTACGCATCAATTCTGATTTTTTAGCAGCTTCTTCAATATACGCTTCAACTTCAGCCATTTTTTCAGGTACTGTGATTTCTTTTACTAAGGCTAATTCTGGTGCTAATACGGCATAAGTCGCTCCAAATAACGTGTCGGGTCTTGTCGTAAAGACATCAAAAGTTCGATCCATATCCGCAAGTTTAAAGGTAACAGTTGCTCCTTCAGAACGACCAATCCAGTTACGTTGCATATCTTTAATATTTTCAGGCCAGTCGACTTCTGCTAAATCATCAATCAAACGGTCTGCATACGCTGTGATTTTTAACATCCATTGTTTCATTGGGACACGATAAACAGGGTGATCACCACGTTCTGATTTCCCATCAATAACTTCTTCATTAGCCAAAACTGTCCCTAAAGCTGGGCACCAGTTAACTGGAATTTCTGCTTCATAGGCCAAGCCTTTTTCAAATAATTTGGTAAAAATCCACTGAGTCCATTTATAGTAACTTGGATCTGTTGTATTGATTTCGCGTTCCCAGTCATAACTAAAACCTAGTGAATTGATTTGACGACGGAAAACTTCAATATTCTTTTGAGTAAACTCCGCTGGATCATTTCCAGTATCTAAAGCATATTGTTCGGCTGGTAAGCCAAAAGCATCCCATCCCATAGGGTGTAAAACATTGTAGCCTTGACTACGCTTCATACGTGATAAAATATCTGTTGCTGTATATCCCTCAGGATGTCCAACATGAAGCCCTTGCCCTGATGGATAAGGGAACATATCTAGCGCATAAAAATTATCTTTCCCTTTCTCTTCTGTTGTCTTAAATGTGCCATGCTCAGCCCAATATGTTTGCCATTTTTTTTCAATCTCATTATGTTGATACGCCATATCTATTCCTCCATTACTCTTTTTTTAATACAAAAAACGCCCTATAAAAACATCGTTCTGTTTTTATAGGACGTTAAATCATCATTAACGTGGTACCACCTATCTTTACACTATTATATTTAACAGTGCCTTCAACATGATAACGGCTGTCACCGGCAAGATTTTTAGTTCAAGCAACTCTAAGGTAAGTTCATAAATCGTCACTACACATTTTCACCAACCATGTGCTCTCTACTAGCTTAAATTTATTACTACTCCTTATCTCAGTTCTTTCATATATACTACCAAAATAACAGTAGTTAGGCAAGTCTCTCACAACAAGATTCCCATCCTGACGGTAATTTTTTATCTAAAGCTCTTTTTAAGACACTTTTTCACAGTTCCCAACGTGTCTATTTTTTATCCGCCATTGTACTTAGTAGAAGTCATACTTTAGGCCGATTTTTAGCTAAAGCTATTGTCAGTTCTTTAATTTACGGCTATATTTAAAGTATCAAAGAGACTAATACTCTCTTGTTCAATTGATTAGAGAATAGAGGGTTTTACTATGAATAAAGAACATTTTTTAACTGAACTAAAAATCCACCTTAAAGGTCTTCCACCCAAAAAAATTACTTATATCTTAAATATGTACAATGAAAAATTTGATAAGTTAATCGGCGAGGGACAAACCGAACAATACATTTCAAAATCACTTGGTCAGCCGGATCAAATAGCCTCAACTATTTTAAAGGAATTTGGTATAGCACCTAAAAATGTTGCCACTCCTCATGATGACTGGCAAGAATTTACTGACAAACAAAATTATCATCCCTACTCTGAAAGCTCTGAATGTAACAATCATCGGCCAAAACCGGCATCATTTTTCATCCGATTCTGCCAAATAGTTGGCGTCCTAGCCTTTAATTTCTTATTTATGATTTGGATGATATTTGCCGGATTATGTTGTTTATTTGCCGCTTGGGCTGTGGTTCTTGTTTTAGCTATCTGTCCGATTGCTGGTGTAATTGCTTTCTTTTTGACAATTGGTTCCGTGGCTTTTTTCCAATTATTCTTTGGTACCGCTCTTGGTGGATTAGGGTTAATCGGTATCGCCATTATGCTACCACTTACTAAATATAGTTTCCGTTTCCTACGCTATTATTGGCAATGGACAATGAAAACATTACGAGGAGAATACTAATCATGAAAAAGCGTATCATTGCCCTTGCCTCAATTGGAACAGTTTTACTGACCGTTGGCGCTATTGGTTCAATAACTTATTTTAATAAAGCTGAAAAACAAGCTCGGACAACTATTAAAGAAACATATAAACCACATAACCATCAGGAATTAGTCCTAAATCTACATGGAAATACTGTTTATGATATCCGAACCTCTGATGATAATAAGTTTCATCTCTCAGGAAATCTTTATACACTCGACAATAATCAAAGTTTAACTTGGCAACCTAATGAAAAAAACAACAAAACTATCGTTCCGGTCACCTTTAAAGAGTCAACTAAACCATCTTTAGACTTTGGGTTTAATTTGTGGAATGATCAACGAAATTCTGTAAAGATAGATATCCCCTCTACTTATAAAGAAATTACCATTAAAAATACCTCTTATGGCCATCTCAATCTAGATGGTATTAAGACAAAAAAATTGCATGTAGAAAATAAAAAAGGCGCCATTTCTCTAGAAGATATCAAAGCTGACCAAGCCGAAATCACTAGTGATTCTAGCTCCATCAACGCTATTAGAAATCATTTAGATGGCGAATTGATCCTCAAATCAACTCATGGGGAAATCAATATCTTAGATCTAACTGCTAAAAAATTAACAGCTGAGACGATAAATAATAATCTTTTTGCTGAAAATATCACAGCTGATTTCGAAGCTAAAAGTGAGTATGGTGACATTAACTTAACTAATATAATTGGAAAAGTCCAAACAGAAAATACCAATGGCTACACATCCTGGTATCAAGAAAAAATAATCGAAGATAGCGACTTAAATTCAATTAATGGCGGTATTAATTTGGAATTAGAACGACTGCCACGTAATATTGAACTTAACGCAACAAGTAAATTAGGCGATATCTCACTGTTAGATAGTGACAAAGAAGCCCTTAAAATTGGACGCAATCAACCAAAGGTCTCTTTGGAAACTAGTTCAGGAGACATCTATGTAACAAGTGATGAAGACACTGATGAAGACTAGCTTACTAGTTATCTCGAATAACTTAAAAATAACTGTCATCTCCAGTTGATACCGTAACTAAGTACTCAAAACATGGTATAATAAAAGAACCCTTTAGCCAAACTAAAGGGTTCTTTTTTAGATATGAAAGGATGGTGTTTCATGCACTCAAGCAAATATAACAATTGGTATTTTGCGAGCAGTTGTTGCCTCGTATTTTTCATGATCTTAGGTTATACTGTTAAGTTTTATGAAAAAAGTCTCTCTTTTATTGATGTGCCCTTAACCGCTTTAATCAGAAGTACTTTGACAAGCAGTAGCACTCAATTTTATACGTTGATCACTCAGTTTGGAAGCGTACTTCCTTTAAGTTTATTAACTCTACTAAGTAGCATCCTCTTACTTTATAATAAACGTCGGATTGAGAGCATTTGGCTGATTATTAATGCTGCTTTAGTTGCTGGCTTAGGTAACTATGCAATAAAATATATCTTTATGAGACCTAGACCTGATTTAGAACAGTTAACGCCTGTTACCCATTATAGTTTTCCAAGTGGACATGCTATGGGGAGTCTACTTTTTTATGGCACCATGATCGTTTTAACACAACTTTTAATAAAAAATAAACCTATAAAATACACTATTCAACTATTTCTTGGCCTCTTAATTTTACTAATTGGTATCAGTCGCGTTTACCTTGGTGTCCATTTCCCTACAGATATTATTGGTGGCTATCTTTTAGGTCTAGCTTGGTTACTAGCTAGCTATCCATTTTTTCAAAAAAAACGCTTTATTTGGCGTTTTAAAAGCAAACAACATTAAGGAGTGACCTTGTTATTTATGAACAATTTTATTTATACAAATGACCCTACCAAGGCTTATCACACTTGGAATTACTGCTTACGGCAAGAATTCGGCGAAAAAATTTTTAAAGTCCCAATTGATGCAGGCTTTGACTGCCCAAATCGTGATGGGACTGTAGCTCGTGGTGGGTGTACCTTTTGTAGTGTATCAGGTTCTGGAGACATGATATTAGCACCCACTGATCCCCTACCTGAACAATTTCAAAGTGAAACTAAACGCATGCATGAGAAATGGCCTGGTGTAACTAACTATTTGGTCTATTTTCAAAATTTTACTAATACTCATGGAACTGCCGAAACAATTCGCCAAAGATTTGAACAGGTTCTTAATGAGCCTGGTGTCGTAGGACTCTCAATCGGAACACGTCCTGATTGCTTGCCTGATGATGTCATTGAATATCTTGCAGAATTAAATGAGCGCTTTTATCTGTGGGTAGAACTTGGATTACAAACGACTTATGAACACACGAGTCATAAAATAAATCGTGCTCATGATTATCAAACATATCTAACTGGTGTTGAGAAATTGCGTAAACATAATATCCGTGTGTGTACCCATTTAATTAACGGCTTACCTGGTGAGACCCCTGAGATGATGCTTGAAAATGTTAGACGGACTATTTTAGATTCCGATATTCAAGGAATCAAACTCCATCTAATGCATCTTATGACTAATACACGAATGGTACGCGACTACGTTTCTGGTGAGTTACAATTAATGACCAAAGAAGATTACGTTAATGTTATCTGTGATCAACTTGAACTTATTCCCCCAGAAATAGTTATTCACCGCTTAACAGGGGATGCTCCTAGAGACAGTATTATTGGACCCATGTGGAGTTTAAAAAAATGGGAAGTCTTAAATGCCATTGACGCTGAATTAAAAAAACGGCAAAGTTGGCAAGGAAAATATAATATTAGAGAGGTTTGATTATGTTAAAAACAGCCTTAAATAATAGCCATGAGCTATTAACCGAAATTATAGAGCCTGGTGACTTAGTCGTTGATGGGACTGTTGGTAATGGCTTTGATACCCTTTTTCTCGCGAAATTAGTTGGGAAATCTGGTAAGGTGATTGGCTTCGATGTTCAAGAGCAAGCGATCAACACCACAACTGAAAAACTCTTAGCAGAAAAATTATTATCAAGAGTTGACTTACACCATAAAGGACATGAAGCTTTAGAAACAATGTTAACTGCACAAGATAAAGTAAAAGCAGCCATTTTTAACTTAGGTTATTTGCCAAAAAGTGATAAAAGTATTATCACTAAAAGTGATACGACTCTCACTGCTTTAAAGGCTCTTTTATCTCACTTAACACCAAAGGGACGTATCATCATTGTAATCTACTATGGTCATGAGGGAGGACTATCAGAAAAAGATGCGGTCCTAAATTACGTTAAAAATATTCCTCAAGCAGATTTTAATGTCCTATCTTACCAATTTATCAATCAAAAAAACAATCCACCGATTCTAATCGCAATCGAAAAAAAAGCCAAGAAGCATGCTCCTTAAACGAGCAGCCTCTTGGCTTTTTCTATTTGATTAGACGTTCTGATTTTTGGAATCTATTTAAAATAAAAGCTGCTACAAGTAAAATAATTCCAACAAAATAGACTGTATGCAAACCTGTATATAAGATATTTCGCAATGGTTCCACCAATTTTGGATCTAAAAGGTTCAAGGTTTCATGACTTGACAATTGATCAATCATTTCACGTTTTACTCCTAAACCACTTTGTACTACCATTTCTTTATTAAAGTGATTATTCAATACTACTCCAAAAATTGAAACCATGATAGTTTGACCTAAAGTACGACTCAATGTATTAAATGAAGTTGCTACCCCAATATTATCCTCTGAGACGCTACTTTGTGCTTTAACGGTTGTACACGTAATTGTAATTCCTAAACCAATCCCTGTCCAAGCTGAAATCAAGCAGAAAGCCCAAAATGGTGTTGTTACTGGGACATTAGCTAGGAATACTCCCCCAACAATAATAATAAATAAACCAATTGTTAAAGCTTTTTTAGTCGTTGTTTTTTCAAGTAAGCGACCTGCAACAAATGAGCCAATCACCCAAGTAAAGGATAAAGGTGCTAACGCCATACCACCTAAAGCTGCCTTCAAGCCCAAGACTCCTTGCATCCACATTGGAATATAGACGTCGATCCCCATTAGGAAACCACTTACCAAAGCTGCAATTAAATTAACAATCATAAACGTTGAATTTTTAAACAAGTCTAGAGAAATAACTGGATCTTTTGCTTTTTTCTCAACACGAGTAAAGACAACTCCAAAAATAATAACTAAAGCAAAACAAATGACAGTAATAAGACTTGCTCCTGCTGGCTCACTTAATGTTTGGAACCCATACAGTAAAGCCAATAGTAACATCATCAACGATAAACTACCTGCTACATCAATTGGCTGTTTCTTATGTTCATTTTTAGGTTCTACTAGGAAAATCATAGTTAATATTACTAATAAAATACCAATTGGTACATTAACAAAGAAAATCCAATGCCAACCAATTGTATCTACAATAAAGCCACCACATAATGGACCTACTACACTAGCAATACCCCAAAAAGCACTACTTAGACCTAATATTTTCGCACGTTTTTCTAACGGATAAATATCAGCAATAATTGTCATCGCTACTGGCATAATCGCTCCTGCCCCGATACCTTGAATTGCACGATAGACAATCAATTCTAACATACTTCCTGAAATACCACATAAAGATGATCCAATGATAAATACCACAATCCCAAATAAAAAGACCGGTTTACGTCCTACACGGTCGACTAACTTACCATAGATTGGTGTCATCATCGCATTAGTTAACAGATAGATTGAAAATACCCAACTCATGATTTCGCCGCCCTTTAATTGACCAGCTATTGTTGGCATTGCTGTTGAAACAATCGTAGCTTCAATCGCTGTCATAAAGATTGCAATAAAAACCGTCAGAGTTACAATCTTGACATTTGTTTCTCTTTTATTCACTTTTCCACTTCCTTTTCTAATACTTTTTCTTATATTCACAAAACCAGCCATTTTTTTAGCTAATAAGTTCCAAAAAAATAGCGCCTCCTAATGAAGATATCCCTCCTCACTAAGAGCCGCCTCTATTACTCTGCTAAACTGTTCAAAAGAGCTTCAACCTTATCGGTTTTTTCCCAAGTGAAGTCAACATCTGTACGACCAAAATGTCCATATGCAGCTGTTTTTTGATAAACTGGTTTTCTCAAATCAAGCATATCAATAATACCTGCGGGACGTAAATCAAAGTTTTTACGGATTGCTTTAATTATATCATTTTTAGCAATTTTTTCAGTTCCAAATGTTTCAACTGAAATAGAAACTGGCTGTGCCACACCAATTGCATAAGCTAATTGGACTTCACATTTATCAGCAAGTTTTGCTGCAACAACATTTTTAGCAATATAGCGAGCTGCATAACTAGCAGAACGATCTACCTTTGTAGCATCCTTACCAGAAAATGCTCCCCCACCATGACGAGCATAACCGCCATAAGTATCCACGATGATCTTACGACCTGTTAGTCCTGAATCACCTTGTGGGCCTCCAATCACAAAACGACCTGTTGGATTGATATAATATTTAGTATTCCCATCTAGTAAATCAGCTGGAATTACATCAAAAATAACTTTTTCCTTCACATCTTTTTGAATTTGTTCTAATGTTACCTCTTCATCATGCTGTGTACTGATTACAACGGCATCTACTCTAAGTGGCTGTCCTTGCTCATCATATTCAACAGTTACTTGAGACTTAGAATCTGGACGTAAATAAGGTAAAACATCTTCTTTTCTTAACTCAGATAACTTGTGAGTTAATTTATGGCTTAAAGAAATTGGTAATGGCATTAATTCTGGTGTTTCATTACAAGCGTAACCAAACATTAAGCCCTGATCACCTGCTCCAATATCTTCCTTAGATTCTGATGCTTCACGAGCTTCTAAAGACTCATCTACTCCTTGAGCAATGTCTGGTGACTGTTCATCCAATGCTACCATTACAGCACATGTATCACCATCAAAGCCGTACTTAGCACGCGTATAACCAATACCTTTGATTGTATCGCGTACAACTTTTTGAATGTCAACATAGGCTGAAGTTGTCACCTCTCCAAAAACTAAAACAAGACCTGTCGTAACTGACGTCTCACACGCCACACGAGCCATTGGGTCTTTAGCTAACAATGCATCCAAAATAGCGTCACTAATCTGATCTGCTACCTTATCTGGATGTCCTTCTGATACTGATTCTGATGTAAATAAATGTTTTTCACTCATCTTTCATTCCCCCTTCATATTATCGGTTACAAGGCATTTTTAAATAACAGTACTATTTAAATCCTATCGGGAATCTTGCAACATTCCTAGTATAACAAATTTTAAAGAAAAACTCACTATTAATATTTAAAAGCTAGTTTATTGTTGGTTAATAAAAAAAGATAAAAAAAAAGAGCATTTCTGCTCTTATATGATGACCCGTACGGGAATCGAACCCGTGATACCGCCGTGAAAGGGCGGTGTCTTAACCGCTTGACCAACGGGCCATTGTTAAAATATTAAAACGGAGAAGGAGGGATTTGAACCCTCGCGCCGCGTTAACGACCTACACCCTTAGCAGGGGCGCCTCTTCAGCCACTTGAGTACTTCCCCAAATTCAAAACTTATGGGCCTAAATGGACTCGAACCATCGACCTCACGCTTATCAGGCGTGCGCTCTAACCAGCTGAGCTATAGGCCCATTCGAAAATGGTTTGTTTTTTTCAAAACAAAGCGGGTGACGAGAATCGAACTCGCGACAACAGCTTGGAAGGCTGTGGTTTTACCACTAAACTACACCCGCAAAAATCAATATTACGTACGGTCTGGACGGGACTCGAACCCGCGACCTCCTGCGTGACAGGCAGGCATTCTAACCAGCTGAACTACCAAACCAATAACTCTTTTACTTTAATACTTATTAAAGCAATTGCGGGAGCAGGACTTGAACCTGCGACCTTCGGGTTATGAGCCCGACGAGCTGCCAACTGCTCCATCCCGCGATATTTTTAAAAGGAGGATAAGGGATTCGAACCCTTGCACGCTTTTACACGCCTGACGGTTTTCAAGACCGTTCCCTTAAGCCAAACTTGGGTAATCCTCCATCTTATAAATGACCCGTACGGGAATCGAACCCGTGATACCGCCGTGAAAGGGCGGTGTCTTAACCGCTTGACCAACGGGCCATCGTTTATAACAACTATTTAGTTATAATGGGCCTAAATGGACTCGAACCATCGACCTCACGCTTATCAGGCGTGCGCTCTAACCAGCTGAGCTATAGGCCCTAATTTAAAAAAAGAGCGGGTGACGAGAATCGAACTCGCGACAACAGCTTGGAAGGCTGTGGTTTTACCACTAAACTACACCCGCTAAAATGGCTTGAAACAGAATCGAACTGCTGACACCTTGAGCTTCAATCAAGTGCTCTACCAACTGAGCTACCAAGCCATGATAACTTTTTGAAACGGTCTGGACGGGACTCGAACCCGCGACCTCCTGCGTGACAGGCAGGCATTCTAACCAACTGAACTACCAAACCAATAACTCTTTTACTTTAATACTTATTAAAGCAATTGCGGGAGCAGGACTTGAACCTGCGACCTTCGGGTTATGAGCCCGACGAGCTGCCAACTGCTCCATCCCGCGATATTTTTAAAAGGAGGATAAGGGATTCGAACCCTTGCACGCTTTTACACGCCTGACGGTTTTCAAGACCGTTCCCTTAAGCCAAACTTGGGTAATCCTCCATGTAATAAAATGGACCTTGTAGGACTCGAACCTACGACCGAACGGTTATGAGCCGTTTGCTCTAACCAACTGAGCTAAAGGTCCAAGCTCTGTTTTACAATAATCGCGGCAGAGGGGATCGAACCCCCGACCTCCCGGGTATGAACCGGACGCTCTAGCCAGCTGAGCTACGCCGCGTAAAAATAAATCGGGAAGACAGGATTCGAACCTGCGACCCCTTGGTCCCAAACCAAGTGCTCTACCAAGCTGAGCTACTTCCCGTATTTAATGCACCCAAGAGGAGTCGAACCTCTAACCGCCTGATTCGTAGTCAGGTACTCTATCCAATTGAGCTATGGGTGCAAATAATATTTGAAAAATGCCGAGGACCGGAATCGAACCGGTACGGTGATTACTCACCGCAGGATTTTAAGTCCTGTGCGTCTGCCAGTTCCGCCACCCCGGCGTATTACAACTGGTCTTATAATACCTTTGTTATTAAGATAACAAAAGCGGAAGACGGGGTTCGAACCCGCGACCCCCACCTTGGCAAGGTGATGTTCTACCACTGAACTACTTCCGCGTAATGGTGCCGGCTAAAGGAGTTGAACCCTCGACCCTCTGATTACAAATCAGATGCTCTACCAACTGAGCTAAGCCGGCTAATAAATGCGGGTGAAGGGACTTGAACCCCCACGCCGTTAGGCGCTAGATCCTAAATCTAGTGCGTCTGCCAATTCCGCCACACCCGCATATAAATGATGACCCGTACTGGGCTCGAACCAGTGACCCTCTGATTAAAAGTCAGATGCTCTACCAACTGAGCTAACGAGTCATATGGAGGTTAACGGGATCGAACCGCTGACCCTCTGCTTGTAAGGCAGATGCTCTCCCAGCTGAGCTAAACCTCCATGGGATATTAATAATATCTAAGCGTGGCGACGTCCTACTCTCACAGGGGGAAACCCCCAACTACCATCGGCGCTAAGAAGCTTAACTTCTGTGTTCGGCATGGGAACAGGTGTATCCTTCTTGCCATCATCACCACACTCTTAGATATCTATTAAATTGAGTAATTGCTCACTCAAAACTGGATGTTAAAGTTTAATCAAAACATTCCTTGATCCTACGTTTAAATTCTTGGTTAAGTCCTCGACCGATTAGTACTAGTCCGCTCCATACATCACTGTACTTCCACTCCTAGCCTATCTACCTGATCGTCTCTCAGGGGTCTTACTTTCCGAAGAAATGGGAAATCTCATCTTGAGGGGGGCTTCACGCTTAGATGCTTTCAGCGTTTATCCCGTCCACACGTAGCTACCCAGCAATGCCCTTGGCAGAACAACTGGTACACCAGCGGTGTGTCCATCCCGGTCCTCTCGTACTAAGGACAGCTCCTCTCAAATTTCCTACGCCCGCGACGGATAGGGACCGAACTGTCTCACGACGTTCTGAACCCAGCTCGCGTGCCGCTTTAATGGGCGAACAGCCCAACCCTTGGGACCGACTACAGCCCCAGGATGCGACGAGCCGACATCGAGGTGCCAAACCTCCCCGTCGATGTGGACTCTTGGGGGAGATAAGCCTGTTATCCCCAGGGTAGCTTTTATCCGTTGAGCGATGGCCCTTCCATGCGGAACCACCGGATCACTAAGTCCGTCTTTCGACCCTGCTCGACTTGTAGGTCTCGCAGTCAAGCTCCCTTATGCCTTTGCACTCTGCGAATGATTTCCAACCATTCTGAGGGAACCTTTGAGCGCCTCCGTTACTCTTTAGGAGGCGACCGCCCCAGTCAAACTGCCCATCTGACACTGTCTCCCGCCACGATAAGTGGCGCGGGTTAGAATGGTCATAACACAAGGGTAGTATCCCACCAACGCCTCCTTCGATACTAGCGTACCGAGCTCTACGGCTCCTACCTATCCTGTACATGTGTCACAAACATTCAATATCAAACTACAGTAAAGCTCCATGGGGTCTTTCCGTCCTGTCGCGGGTAACCTGCATCTTCACAGGTACTAAAATTTCACCGAGTCTCTCGTTGAGACAGTGCCCAAATCGTTACGCCTTTCGTGCGGGTCGGAACTTACCCGACAAGGAATTTCGCTACCTTAGGACCGTTATAGTTACGGCCGCCGTTTACTGGGGCTTCAATTCTGAGCTTCGCATAAAGCTAACCCATCCTCTTAACCTTCCAGCACCGGGCAGGCGTCAGCCCCTATACGTCATCTTTCGATTTTGCAGAGACCTGTGTTTTTGATAAACAGTCGCTTGGGCCTATTCACTGCGGCTGGTCCGGAGACCAGCACCCCTTCTCCCGAAGTTACGGGGTCATTTTGCCGAGTTCCTTAACGAGAGTTCGCTCGCTCACCTTAGGCTACTCGCCTCGACTACCTGTGTCGGTTTGCGGTACGGGCAGTTGTATTCTAACTAGAAGCTTTTCTTGGCAGTGTGACATCAGAAACTTCGGTACTTTATTTCCCTCCCCATCACAACTTGTCCTTGAAGACGTAAGCATTTTACTCACATCAAGACTTGTTGCTTGGCCACACACTTCCAGTCGTGTGGATTTCTTAGCCTACTGCGTCCCTCCATTGGTCAAACAAATACTACTGGTACAGGAATATCAACCTGTTGTCCATCGCCTACGCCTATCGGCCTCGGCTTAGGTCCCGACTAACCCTGGGAGGACGAGCCTTCCCCAGGAAACCTTAGTCATACGGTGGACAGGATTCTCACCTGTCTTTCGCTACTCATACCGGCATTCTCACTTCTAAGCGCTCCAGTAGTCCTCACGATCTACCTTCAACGCCCTTAGAACGCTCTCCTACCAATGTACAAAAGTACATTCCACAGCTTCGGTAATATGTTTAGCCCCGGTACATTTTCGGCGCAGGGTCACTCGACTAGTGAGCTATTACGCACTCTTTAAATGGTGGCTGCTTCTAAGCCAACATCCTAGTTGTCTGTGCAACCCCACATCCTTTTCCACTTAACATATATTTTGGGACCTTAGCTGGTGGTCTGGGCTGTTTCCCTTTCGACTACGGATCTTATCACTCGCAGTCTGACTCCCGGATATGAATGGATGGCATTCGGAGTTTATCTGAATTCGGTAACCCGATATGGGCCCCTAGTCCAAACAGTGGCTCTACCTCCATCATTCTTAATCCGAGGCTAGCCCTAAAGCTATTTCGGAGAGAACCAGCTATCTCCAAGTTCGATTGGAATTTCTCCGCTACCCACAGCTCATCCCCGCACTTTTCAACGTACGTGGGTTCGGTCCTCCAGTGCGTTTTACCGCACCTTCAACCTGGCCATGGGTAGATCACATGGTTTCGGGTCTACGACAACATACTCAAGCGCCCTATTCAGACTCGCTTTCGCTACGGCTCCGACTCTTCATCTTAACCTCGCATGCTATCGTAACTCGCCGGTTCATTCTACAAAAGGCACGCCATCACCCATTAACGGGCTTTGACTTGTTGTAGGCACACGGTTTCAGGATCTATTTCACTCCCCTCCCGGGGTGCTTTTCACCTTTCCCTCACGGTACTGGTTCACTATCGGTCACTAGAGAGTATTTAGCCTTGCGGGATGGTCCCCGCGGATTCCGACGGAATTTCTCGTGTTCCGCCGTACTCAGGATACTCATAGGTGTGTGATCAATTTCGCCTACGGGGCTTTTACCCACTACGGCTGACCTTTCCAGGTCGATTCGACTATCCATCACAACTACCATATTTGAGTCCTACAACCCCAAGAAGCAAGCTTCTTGGTTTGGGCTCTTACCGTTTCGCTCGCCGCTACTAAGGTAATCGAATTTTCTTTCTCTTCCTGCAGGTACTTAGATGTTTCAGTTCTCTGCGTCTCACCTCATATACCTATGTATTCAGTATATGATGACAGCCTATGACAGCTGCCGGGTTTCCCCATTCGGAAATCTCTGGATCATAGCTTACTTACAGCTCCCCAAAGCATATCGGAGTTAGTCCCGTCCTTCATCGTCTTCTAGTGCCAAGGCATCCACCGTGCGCCCTTATTAACTTAACCTAATTTACTAACAATGTTGTTAGATTTTTGACTTCCACATGTAGCGATACATGCTCCATCAATCCTTTAAACAGCGTTTTGAACTTTGTTTAAAAACTCTTATGAATAGTACTAATGTACTTATCATCAACGCGGTGTTCTCGGTTTGTTTTGATTAATTATATCTTTAACTATCCAGTTTTCAATGAACAAATTAGTTGATAACTTTCGTTATCAATGGAGCCTAGCGGGATCGAACCGCTGACCTCCTGCGTGCAAAGCAGGCGCTCTCCCAGCTGAGCTAAGGCCCCTAAGTTTTAAGAGTAGACCTCTCAAAACTGAACAAAGTGACTTACCTGTAGGATTCCGTTATATTCCTTAGAAAGGAGGTGATCCAGCCGCACCTTCCGATACGGCTACCTTGTTACGACTTCACCCCAATCATCTATCCCACCTTAGGCGGCTGGCTCCAAAAGGTTACCTCACCGACTTCGGGTGTTACAAACTCTCGTGGTGTGACGGGCGGTGTGTACAAGGCCCGGGAACGTATTCACCGCGGCGTTCTGATCCGCGATTACTAGCGATTCCGGCTTCATGTAGGCGAGTTGCAGCCTACAATCCGAACTGAGAATGGCTTTAAGAGATTAGCTTGGCCTCGCGACCTTGCGACTCGTTGTACCATCCATTGTAGCACGTGTGTAGCCCAGGTCATAAGGGGCATGATGATTTGACGTCATCCCCACCTTCCTCCGGTTTATCACCGGCAGTCTCGCTAGAGTGCCCAACTTAATGATGGCAACTAACAATAGGGGTTGCGCTCGTTGCGGGACTTAACCCAACATCTCACGACACGAGCTGACGACAACCATGCACCACCTGTCACTTTGTCCCCGAAGGGAAAGCTCTATCTCTAGAGTGGTCAAAGGATGTCAAGACCTGGTAAGGTTCTTCGCGTTGCTTCGAATTAAACCACATGCTCCACCGCTTGTGCGGGCCCCCGTCAATTCCTTTGAGTTTCAGTCTTGCGACCGTACTCCCCAGGCGGAGTGCTTAATGCGTTAACTGCAGCACTGAAGGGCGGAAACCCTCCAACACTTAGCACTCATCGTTTACGGCGTGGACTACCAGGGTATCTAATCCTGTTTGCTCCCCACGCTTTCGAGCCTCAGTGTCAGTTACAGACCAGAGAGTCGCCTTCGCCACTGGTGTTCCTCCATATATCTACGCATTTCACCGCTACACATGGAATTCCACTCTCCTCTTCTGCACTCAAGTTCTCCAGTTTCCAATGACCCTCCCCGGTTGAGCCGGGGGCTTTCACATCAGACTTAAAGAACCACCTGCGCTCGCTTTACGCCCAATAAATCCGGACAACGCTTGCCACCTACGTATTACCGCGGCTGCTGGCACGTAGTTAGCCGTGGCTTTCTGGTTAGATACCGTCAAGGTGGGAACAGTTACTCTCCCACTTGTTCTTCTCTAACAACAGAGTTTTACGATCCGAAAACCTTCTTCACTCACGCGGCGTTGCTCGGTCAGACTTTCGTCCATTGCCGAAGATTCCCTACTGCTGCCTCCCGTAGGAGTCTGGGCCGTGTCTCAGTCCCAGTGTGGCCGATCACCCTCTCAGGTCGGCTACGCATCATCGTCTTGGTGAGCCATTACCTCACCAACTAACTAATGCGGCGCGGGTCCATCCTTCAGTGACACCCGAAAGCGTCTTTCATAGTTCTGCCATGCGGCAAAACCAATTATGCGGTATTAGCACCTGTTTCCAAGTGTTATCCCCCGCTGAAGGGTAGGTTACCCACGTGTTACTCACCCGTCCGCCACTCTTCTTATATGAAAGGTGCAAGCACCTTTCGAAGAAGCGTTCGACTTGCATGTATTAGGCACGCCGCCAGCGTTCGTCCTGAGCCAGGATCAAACTCTCAATAAAAGTTATGATTAAGACCGAAGTCTTTAGCTCATTAATGATTGCTAGCGAATTACTTCACTATACAGTTTTAATATAAAACTGATAAAAATTTTTGTGTTGTTATCTTACTAAAAGATAACATCCTACACGTTTGGTTCGTCTTACTTTGTTCAGTTTTCAAAGGTCTAAACTTTGTTGCTTTAGCAACTCATTCAGTATATCACGTTTAGTTGTTAGTGTCAACAACTTTTTTTGTGTTTTTGAATTTTTTGAAGTTTCAAATTGTAACTTCATTGCGTTAGCGACTTAGTTATAATATCATCAACCGTTGACAATGTCAACAATTAATTTTATTTTTTTGTTGTTAATTACGAAGTTAATCGACTTATTTAACAACTCTGTTATGTTACCACATTAAAAATATGATGTCAAACTTTTTTTAATCTTTATACTTTCAATGTCGCCCTTCTTAAGGACATGTATTAATATACCAAGTTCATAAATAAAATGCAAGACTTTTTTATAACATTTTTATATTTTATCACCCAAAGTTTAAGTCCGTTATTTTATTAACTAAAAAATAAAAAGCTCGCCTTTTCAGACGAGCTTTTGTTTTTAATTTCTCATTGTTGGGAATAACAAGACATCGCGAATTGATTGTGAGTTTGTTAATAACATAACCAAGCGATCAATTCCAATTCCTAATCCACCTGTTGGTGGCATACCATATTCTAAAGCTTCAATGAAGTCTTCATCAATCCCATGAGCTTCATCATTACCTAGATCTTTTTCACGAGCTTGTGCTTCAAAACGCTCACGTTGATCAATCGGATCATTTAACTCAGTAAAGGCATTTCCATACTCTTTACCTACAATAAAGACTTCAAAACGGTCCGTAAAACGACCATCTTCTGGATTTTTCTTTGATAAAGGTGAAACGGACGTTGGATGACCATAAATGAAGGTTGGTTGAATCAAAGTATCTTCAACAAACTCTTCAAAGAATTCATTAACCACATGACCAAAGTCCATGTGATCTTCTACGTGAACATGATGCTCTTTAGCAATAGCACGCGCTTCTTCATCTGTCATCTCCTGCCAGAAATCAACGCCTGTCTGAGCTTTAATCGCATCAACCATATGAATACGTGCCCATGAACCACCTAAATTAATACTATGATCGCCATATTCAACTGTTAAGCTATCATTAACTTTAGTAGCAACATGTTGAATAATTCCTTCTGTTAAATCCATAATATCACGGTAATCAGCATAAGCTGTATAGACTTCGATCATTGTAAATTCAGGATTATGAGTTGTATCAATTCCTTCATTACGGAAAACGCGACCGATTTCGTAAACTTTTTCCATACCACCGACAATTAAACGTTTTAAATGTAGTTCTAGGGCGATACGTAAATATAATTCCATGTCTAAAGCGTTATGATGAGTAATAAATGGTCGTGCTGCCGCTCCACCAGCCATGTTATGTAAAGTTGGTGTTTCAACTTCTAAATAATCATTTTCATTTAAATAGTTACGGATTTCCTTGATGATTTGACTACGTTTAACAAAAGTGTCAAAACTATCGCGATTGCTAATCAAATCTAAATATCGTTGACGGTAACGTTGTTCTACATTTGTTAAACCATGATATTTGTCTGGTAACGGACGTAGCGCTTTAGTTAAGAAAGTTAATGAAGTTGGTTTGATTGTTAACTCACCCATATCAGTTTTCATGATTTGGCCAGTAACGCCAATAAAATCACCTAAATCTGCTTGTTTGAAATGTTCATATGGCTCTTCACCAATCGCATCTTTACGCACGTACACTTGAATTTGACCTTCTCTGTCTTGTAAATGAGCAAAACCGACTTTTCCTTTTCCACGTTTTGTCATAATACGTCCAGCAACTGTTGCTGTTAATTCTTTTTCATTTAATTCTTCTTTTGTAAATTGATCGTAAGCATCATGTAATTCTTTTGAATTGTGAGTTCTTTCAAAACGTTGTCCAAAAGGATCCATTCCTTCTGCTTGCATTGCTGCCATCTTCTCACGTCTCACCAATAATTGGTCATTCATCTCTTGCTGAGTTGTTTGTTCTTCAGTCAATTTAATTCCTCCATCCTTTTAACTATCTTCATCTATCTTATAATGCCACATTAAAAACAAAAAAGGCAAGGATAATTTGCCTTTTCATCTGTTTGTTATTAAACTTCTTAACGAATGATTCCTTTTGCCTCAGTTGCCTCGACAAAATCATCTAAAATCTTCACCATTTCAGCTTGTTCTGTAGTTTGGTTAATCGCTACTTTCGTTTTAGCAGCACGAGGGATTCCTTTTAAATAATAAGCAGCATGTTGTCGGAATTCACGTGTTGCAACGACCTCACCTTTTAAATCAACTAAGCGCTGTAAATGTAACTTAGCTGTTTTAATTTTTTCTCGTGGTGTTGGTTCTGGTAATAACTCACCTGTTTCCAAATAATGTTTTGTTTGATAAATCATCCAAGGATTTCCAAGAGCCGCGCGACCAATCATCACACCATCACAACCCACTTCATCTAACATGCGTTTAGCATCTTGTGGCGTTCTAACATCCCCATTTCCCATAAATGGAATCGTCAATTGCTCTTTAACTTGACGCAATACATCCCAATTAGCTTTACCTTCATACATTTGAACCCGTGTACGACCATGCATTGCGACTGCTGCAGCTCCTGCTTTTTCAGCAGCTAACGCATTTTCAACTGCAAAAACATGCTCATCATCCCAGCCAATACGCTGTTTTACTGTCACAGGTAATTTAACAGCCGACGCGACTGCTTCGACCATCTCATAAACTTTATCAGGATCTAATAACCATTTAGCACCTGCTTCCGCTTTGATCACTTTGTTAACTGGACACCCCATATTAATATCGATAATGGCAGCTTTTGTATTAGCTTCAACAAATTTGGCAGCTTCTACTAAGGTTTCTTTCCCTCCACCCATGATTTGAACACTCAAAGGATGCTCACTTTCATCTATATACAACATATCTAAAGTTTTTTTATTACGAAACTGAATCCCTTTATCACTAATCATCTCACAAACAACTAAACCTGCCCCAAACTCTTTAACAGTCATACGAAAGGCAGCATTACTAATTCCGGCCATTGGTGCCACAACCACACGGTTCGGAATTTCAATATTTCCAATATTCCACAAAACTAGACACACCCTTTTACTTAATTAATTAGCTTCTTTTAATAACTCTTTTAATTCATCTTCTGAAAATTGATATTTATTGGCACAAAAATGACACACAGCCTCTGCTCCATGATCTTCATCAATCATCGCTTGAATTTCTTCTTTACCTACAGAAATTAAGGCTGATTCAATTTTTTCAGATGAACAATCACATTTAAATTGGACTGGTGTTTCTGTTAAGAAATTAACATTTTCATCCCCTAACAATCGATTTAAAATCGTCTCTGGTGACTCTCCTTGTTCAATCAATCGTGATACAAAAGGCATATCAGCAATACGTTTTTCAATTTCAGTAATCGTTTCCTCAGTGGCACCAGGCATAACTTGAATAACAAAGCCACCGGCGGCTTTTACTGTATCATCCGTATCAATTAACACACTCAATCCAACAGCTGATGGTACTTGTTCAGAATTTGCCAAATAATAAGTAAAATCCTCTCCTAATTCACCAGAGACAATCGGAACTTGTCCAGAAAATGGCTCCTTAAGTCCTAAGTCTTTGGTAACTGAAAATGAACCAGCGGTTCCCACTGCCCCACGCACATCAATCTTACCCTTTTCATTAAGTGGTAAGCTAACTTTCGGATTCTGAATGTAGCCTTTGACATCTCCACGTCCATTACTCCCCACAATAATTGCACCGGCAGGTCCATTACCTTGAATACGAACAGTAATAACATCCTCACCTTTATTCATCGCTCCTAACATCACAGTCCCAACCATAGCGCGTCCTAATGCCGCTGTTGATGTATTCCATGAATCATGACGGCGTTGTGCTTCGGCTACTGTATTTGTAGCATTCACCGCGTATGCCCTAATTTGACCCTCAAAACATAATGCTTTTAATAAATAATCTTTCATCTATTATCACCTTGCTCTTTATTTTATAGTCGTTCTAATATAGCATATTTTTACATTTATCTCTAATTTTCTCGAAAATAAAAAGTGGATTGCTCTTAGCAACCCACTTATTATATAACTATTTGTTAGTAAGCTTCAACTAGATAGACTTGTAAGTTACTCTTCCGTCTTTTCAACATCATCAGACTCGGCTGCTTGACTTGATGATACGTCTTCAGCTTTATTCATCTGTTGTGATTCGTCTTTTTCTTCTAACACTTTTTTAGCTTCTTTTTCTTCTAAAGCTTTTTTAGCTTCTTCAAATGTCCCTGCTTTTTCACTTGGAAACTGCTCATCAATCACATCTTGAGGCATAACACCTTCCTCAAATAATGATTTAATACTACGAGCATCTAACGTTTCAAATTCTAGTAGTTTCTCAGCAATTAGTTTATGTTGCTCACTGTACTCTTCAATAATCTCACGCGCTTTAGCATGAGCTTCATTTAAAATAGCACGAACTTCTTGATCAATTTCATATGATACCTGATCTGAGAAAGCTTTTGATTGACCATAATCGCGACCTACAAAGACTTGATGATTTCCCTCATATTGAACAGGTCCAAGTTTTTCGCTCATACCATATTCTGTTACCATACTACGGGCTAAACCTGTAGCTTGCTCAAAGTCGTTACTTGCACCTGTTGTTTGCACGCCGAAAACAATCTCTTCAGCTGTACGTCCACCAAGTAACCCTACGATACGTTCAAACATTTCATTACGGGTAATTAAGAATTGATCTTCTTTAGGAAGAGCAATCATATAACCACCAGCACGCCCACGAGGGACAATTGTTACTTTATGAACTGTATTCGCATCATCTAGTACTAGACCACAGATAGTGTGTCCAGCTTCATGATAAGCTACCAAAGCACGTTGACGTTGGCTGATCACACGATCCTTTTTAGCTGGTCCTGCTATAACACGATCTTGTGCTTCGTCAATATCTGAAGCATCAATTATTTTTTTATTACGACGAGCTGCAACTAAGGCTGCTTCGTTTAACACATTTTCTAATTCAGCACCAGCAAAACCTGGCGTTTGTTGTGCAACTACTTTCAAGTCAACATCATTAGCAAATGGTTTGTTCTTTGCATGAACTTTTAGAATAGCCTCACGCCCTTTAACATCAGGACGACCAACTAAAATTTGACGGTCAAAACGACCTGGACGTAGTAAAGCTGGATCTAAGACATCTGAACGGTTAGTTGCAGCAACGACGATTACGCCTTCGTTTCCACTAAACCCATCCATCTCAACTAACAATTGGTTAAGTGTTTGTTCACGTTCGTCATTTCCGCCACCCATACCGGCACCACGTTGACGACCAACAGCATCAATCTCATCGATAAAGATAATTGCTGGCGCATTTTTCTTAGCATTTTCAAACAAATCACGTACACGACTCGCTCCGACACCGACAAACATCTCAACAAAATCTGAACCTGAGATTGAATAAAACGGCACGCCTGCTTCACCAGCAACCGCTTTTGCTAGCAAGGTTTTACCTGTCCCTGGAGGGCCTTCTAATAAGACACCAGCGGGAATTCGAGCACCCAACTCAATAAAACGACGCGGATCTTTCAAGAATTCGACAACTTCCACTAATTCTTGTTTCTCTTCTTCGGCACCTGCCACGTCTGAGAAGCGAACTTTATTGGCTTTTTTATCAGCTTCTTTAGCTTTTGATTTACCAAAGTTCATCACACCACGGCCACCGCCGCCACCTTGTTGCCCTTGGCTCATCATCATATAGAAGAAGAAAATCATTAATAATAATGGTAAGAATGATAATATCATCGTCATCCACATACCGTTACTTGACTGTTCTTTAATATGAACTTTTGTATCTGAGCTTGCAGCACTTTTAGTGATTTCTGCTAATGTTGCATCATTTGGTAAAACCAACGTTGTGAAATGGTCATTCGGTGTCGAAGTTGAACCAAACACCAGTAACCCATTATTTGAAACTTTTTGTTTCTCGTAATACGTTCCCTCAACACGATAAGCTCCATTAGCTGGCTGAATCGTTAACTCTTTAATTTTTTCATTTTTTAATTGTTCAGAGAATGTCGAATACGTCACTTCTGAACCCGGGCTCTTCTTATCACCGAAGACAAAAAATACAACCATGGCCATTGCTAAAACTAACAAGACATAATAGAGCGTATTTTTCCCGTTTTTCTTTCTATTCATATAGGGCCTCCCTCTAAGTTACATATACTTTTTCTATTCTTTACTAATTCTATCACACTTTAGTAAAAAGCTTAGCTATTTGACTCATAGATTTCTGGCTTTAATACTCCCACAAATGGTAAATTACGATAACGGTCTTTATAATCAAGACCATAGCCAACAACAAACTCATTTGGAACATGGAAACCAAAGTAATCTGGTGTTAAATCTACAACACGTCCCTCAGGTTTATCTAACAGTGTCACTAATTTAACTGAATTTGCCTTACGGTACTTAAATAATTCAACTAAATAATTTAAGGTACGGCCACTATCAATGATGTCTTCTACAATTAAAATGTCTCGTCCCTCAACATTTGTATCTAAATCCTTCACAATTTTGACTTCGCCTGAAGATACCAAGGCATCCCCATAGCTTGAAACGTCCATAAAATCCATTTCTAAGTAAACATCAATATCACGAACTAACTCTGCCATAAAAGGAATAGCACCTTTTAAAATACCAATAACAAGTGGTGTTTTATCAGCATAATCTGCTGTAATTTTTTGTCCTAATTCCTTTGTTTTAGCTGCAATTTCTTCTCTTGAATAAAGCGTACGTTCTATGTCTTTCTCTAACATAAAGATCTCCTTCCGACTATGACTCACCTTTCAAATAGATAAGCCTGTAATGTATTTTATCAGTTTCTGTAATAATACTCAAATAACTTTTCTTAATTGGAATAATCCCAGATATTTCTTGTTGAGCATCTCTGACCACCCAAATTTTTTCCCTATCCTCTTTCGGAACTTTTTGATCAATTAAGACACGCTTAATTTTTTTTCTTTGTCCCTGCGCATTGTATATCATTTTATCACCTGGCTGGCGTCTAGTGATCATTAATGGATACTTTTGAGAATCAGAACTAACTGCCAACTCCCATCGTTGCCATCCCTGACATTTTTCTGGAAAAATGACTGTTTCTCCTGCACTAACAAGAGTCACCCATTCTTTATCAGATAAAAATAAATTCTCTCCCACTGATAATTGATAGGGTTCACTTACTCTTTCATTTGAATCACTAGTATCAGAAGCAATCATTAGAAAGGCAGAAGCATATCGTTTTTTAAACACCCAACCCGCAGATAACTGAATAACCCCCTGCCCTTTTTGAGCAGTTAATAAGGACAACACAGCACTTAGCTGACGCTCATTAATTGATACCCCTTTTTCTACTAAAGCTTGTTGCATAATTTCTACCAAAATAAAATAACGTACAGCTTCTGATTCTCTTAATAATTTAGTGACATCCAACTGCCAACACGTTACTTTTTTAGAAATTACAATATCAGCCAGTAATGGCTCTATGACTGACTCGATGACTTCATTGGCATACCCTATTTGACGTGAGAAATTTTGGATATGCTCTAATAAGTTAGGATTTTCTTGCTTTAAGTTCGGGATAACCTGCAGCCTATAGCGGTTTCTTGTATAAGTGGTTATTTGATTCGTTTGATCCTCTCTATAAGGGATATTTTGAGCTTTTGCAAATTCATAAATCATCTCCTTTGAGAAAATAAGCAAAGGACGACATACGGTTAACCCATTGGCACGATGTGTTACCGTCTGGATACCTCCCAAGTTTCTAAACTGGCTCCCTTTTACCAAGCGCATTAAAATCGTTTCAGCTTGATCGTCACCATGATGAGCTGTTACGACATAATCACAGTTCTGTTCCTTGGCTATCTTTGCAAAAAATGCATAGCGCATATCACGAGCTGCTGCCTCTAAATTATTAAGGGGATGATGGCATTCTAACCACTCTTTACAGTGGCAGATAACTCCCAACTGATGGCAATATTCTTTAACAAATTTTTCTTCCTCATTCGACTCTTGACGTAGATGATGATTGACATGCACTACCTCTATATTCGGTCTACACTCATCTGGTAGCCCTGTAAATAATGCTAGTAATACCATTGAATCTACACCACCAGAAACAGCTAATAATATTTTTTTTTGATGAATCTGTTCATCTATCCTCGTAATTAACTGTTTAAATGGTTCTATCAGCAACCTATTCGCCTCCAAACTTATGCCTTTCTTTAAAAATAAAAAAGGATAAGTTTCCTTATCCTTTTGACTCTATTTAAACTTAGTTGCGTCGTCCGCCACGGCCGCCGCGTTTACCTTCTGTGTTACGTTTTAACGAAGTTAAACGGTCATCGCTATCCTTTAAGAATGAATTCATTAACGAATCAAAATCGTTCTTTTTAGGAGCTGCTTGGACAACTGGTTTTTTATATTCTTTGCGTTGAGGACGATTAAATTCTTTTTTAGGCGCTCTCTCAGGTACTTCTTCAGAAGATGCTCGACGGATTGATAAACCAATCTTTCCATCATCTCCTACTGACATAACTTTTACTTCTACTGTTTCTCCGACTTTTAAAACATCATTAATATCTTTGATAAAGTTGTTAGATACCTCACTAATGTGAACCAAACCTGTTTTTCCTTCACCTAAATCAATAAATGCTCCAAAATTTGTAATACCTGATATCTTACCAGAAATTTTTGTCCCTACTTCGATTGACATAAAAAAGTTGTTCCTCCTTAATATTTTAAAATCATTTTATAATCGTTTAATAATTCCCAAAAACTATTCATTTTTACCGCTCTTATCAATCTGATTTAGCTGGTGATTTTGCGGTTTTTCTTTAATTTGAGGGAGACTATAAACTAATTCATCCTCTTTAGTATAAAAATACTTTTGACGAGCGACTTTTAATAAATAATCCTCATCTTCCAATAGCTTCACATCATATTTTAAAGACGAAAGCTGTTGCTTTAAATTCGCATCCTCCTGCTTAGCCGCTACCTTCTCTTGCTTTAAATCACTGATATGTAGGTAACTTCTAATTATGTTGAAACCACTGGCTAAAAAAACAACTGTAATCACTGTAAAAAGAGCTGCCAAACGGCGACGCTTAAAAATCAATTCTTTTTTTTCACGATTATATTTCTTTAATTGTTCTTCTGTGTAATGATTTCCAATTGAGGAGACCTTGGCTTCATTGGAATTAGTTTGGCGTTTTACATTTTTTTCGACCATCTCTAAAACCTCGTTCCATTGATTTTGTATCATAGATATTATAGCAATAAGGCAAGGTATTGTCTAATCTAATTTTGCTAATTCTGACTCTCTTTTTTCACTGATAATCTCGTACATTTTATCAGCATCTTCTTTTTTAGTAGAATCCTTCAACTGAAGTACTTTTATTTCTAGCGTTTTATTTCCAAAAAGAATTTTAATGATGTCCCCAACTTTTAAACTAGTTGATGATTTGGCTAACTGACCGTTAATTTGAATACGGCCTTTGTCTGCTACTTCTTTAGCTACTGTTCGACGTTTTATAATCCTTGAAACCTTTAAAAATTTATCTAAACGCATCTTAACTCCACCTCACTATTATTTTTACGCTATTTCAATCTCACTTTTTTCCCTATTTTTAATATTTTTTTTCCTAAGGGAATGCTTAACCACTCACGTACCGTAAACATTTTTTGTAATAAAATTACTGTTACAAACGTGAATCCACCCACCATAACACCAAATAATGCTAGGAATAACATAGTACCACGATGACATGTTTGAGCGAAGAACACACTAACAAGCAATCTATAGATCCCTAAACTCACTACCATCATACCCAAAGCATACCCCAATTGCCATATAAAGCGTATATTAATCATTGTTTTTTTTAACCAATTGGGACTTTTATATACCAACCATATCAAACAACTTAATAATCCTAATAAACTACTAACACTTGCACCGATTGTGCCAAAATAATAAGTTAAGTGATGACTAGTCAGGACTTTTACTAACATACCTACTAGTAAGCCAATCAAAGGGGAGCGATAGCTGTTGCAACTTTGATAGATTGTTTGGAAAACTAAAATTAATGACATCAAAAATACTGTCCCCATTAAGACAATCAATGCCTCTTCTTCCGCATTATCACCAAATAAACTAACGTTAATATACGGTAGCAACATCATCAAACCAATACTTGCTGCACTGGCTATAACAAACATTGTTCTGATAAAAATACCAACAGTCTTTTGATATAACACTTGCTTATTTTCTACTCTTAATTTAGTTAATTTTGGCATAAAAGCTGTCGAATAGGCTACCCCAATCACCATACCAACTTGAATTAAGGGTTGCCCACGGTCATAAGCCCCTTTGATAACTTTAGCATCTAAGTTAGTGAGACCCTGGGCTACCAATTGGTTTTTTATGACAAATGAGTCAACTAATTGAAATAAAACTAGTAAGGCACTATAACCACAAATCAAACCGCCTTCTACTATAAAACGTCGCCAATATATTCTGGTTCCTTGCCAATCAAGTGTATGAGAGAAAAGGGAACTACCCCAAATAGTTTCACCCGCTTGTTTTTTTAAAATGATTAATGCACCTAGTCCACCAATAAACGAACCAGACATTGCCAATGTCCCCATCTGATAAATTGATAGGGACCGTTTGGTAAAAATATAAGCTGCAACTAAGATGATCCCAACTCTCATGACTTGTTCAACAACTTGTGAATATGCCGTTGGTGTTAATAGTAGTTGCCCCTGATAATAACCTCGATAACTTGTTAAAAATGGTGTAAGTAAGAAAACAATCGCTACTATCCCAATGATTGGAGCTAATTCTGGATCTCCCATCCAATTTGCTATCACTTTCTTCCCTAAAAAAGTCAAAAGAAAAGCGACTAGCGATAACCAAAAATACAAAGGAAAAATCAAAGTAACTATCTCTCTTTTTTTCTTATCAGAGTCTTGTTCTGCTACTAATTTCGAAATAAAAACTGGTAAACCAGATAAAGCTAAGGTCATGGCAATTCCATAAATCGGATACACTTGCTGATAAACATAAAACCCCTCATCCCCTACCAAATTTTGGAAAGGAACTCGATAGACAGCACTTAAGATTTTCACTAGTAAGGAACTGATTGCTAATAAAGCTGCTCCTTGGGTCAATTGTTTATGCGTAGCTGTTTTTTTCAACATATCCCCAACCACCTTTATTACTCTTCATTTATTGACCCTCATCTGTTTGTTTAGCCTTTTTAGAGAGATACTTTTCTTGTCTCAATGCTGTCACAAATTGCGACAGTTCTAGCAACCAAACAGCTTCACTCATTCCTTTTGGTAAACTTAATTTTAGACACATCTTATCATCTTTAGTCCCAATGTCTGCCTTTAATTTGGTAGCTGTTAAAGCCTTTAAAAGCTGTTCAATAGTATAAGATTTTGTCCCAATAGGACTTAATAAGACTATTAATTGATTTTTTGATCGACTAATCCGTTCGATTAAAGCATAATCTCCATTCATTTTAATCAAGCCTATAGATAATAAATAGCCGACTTCATCTGGATAATTTCCAAAGCGATCAAATAAATCGTCTTCCAATTCTTCATACATTTCTTGATTTTCCAATTGGCGGACACGTTTATATATTTCGATTTTCTGACGCTCATCGCCTATATAATCTGAAGGAATATAGGCATCAATATCCACATCAATTTCCACAGACGTTTTATAATCATGCTCCGACTTACCTTGCTTACGAGCAACAGCTTCACTAAGCATTTGTGTATACATATCAAATCCAACTGAATCAATAAAGCCGTGTTGTTGCGCTCCCAGTAAATTCCCCGCACCTCTAATTGATAAGTCACGCATGGCAATTTTAAAGCCCGCCCCAAGTTCTGTAAAATCTTTTATCGCCTGTAACCTTTTTTCACTTACCTCATTCAAAACCTTGTCTGGTTCATACATAAAATAAGCAAAAGCTACCCGATTACTTCGTCCAACTCGTCCACGTAATTGATACAACGTTGATAGCCCCATATGATCCGCATTTTCTACAAATAAGGTATTAACATTTGCGATATCAACCCCTGTTTCAATAATCGTTGTAGTGACCAATACATCGAACTCATGATTAATAAATTCAAGTAAAACATTTTCTAACTGTACTTCTGTCATCTGACCATGAGCAAAAGCAATCCTAGCCTCTGGTAATAATTGGCGTAATTCATCTACTTTTTGGTCAATTGTATTAACACGATTATGTAAGTAAAATACTTGTCCGCCACGTGCTAGTTCACGTTCGACAGCATCCTTAATTGCGCCAGGATTTTGTTCCATCACATAGGTCTGTACTGGATAACGATTAGCTGGGGGAGTTTCTAAGACTGATAAATCTCGGACACCTAGCATCGACATGTGTAAGGTTCTCGGAATAGGCGTAGCTGTTAATGTCAGAACATCAACTTGAGAACGTAACTGTTTTAGGCGTTCTTTATGCTTCACGCCAAAACGTTGCTCCTCATCAACAATCAACAAGCCTAAATCTTGCATCTCCACATCTTTAGAAAGAATACGATGTGTGCCCACAACGATATCAATTTGTCCTTTAGCTAGTTCTTCCATAGTTTCTGTCTGCTGTTTTTTAGTTCTAAAACGACTTAATAAACCAATTCTTACTGGAAAATTAGTAAATCGTTCTAACATTGTCTCGTAATGTTGCTGTGCTAAGATAGTTGTTGGAACTAAAAATGCAACTTGCTTGCCGTCTTGTACTGCTTTAAAAGCAGCTCTCAAAGCAACTTCTGTCTTTCCAAAACCGACATCCCCTACTAATAAACGATCCATCGGACGTTCTTTTTCCATATCACGCTTAATTTCTTGAATGCTGCGTAGCTGATCTTCTGTTTCTGAATAAGGAAAGGCATCTTCAAACTCTTTTTGGTAACTATCATCAGGTGAAAAAGCATAACCTTTTTCCGCCTCTCTAGCAGCATAGAGTAAGATTAAATCATCGGCAATATCCTCAATTTTTGATGATACTTTTTTACGAGTCTTAGCCCACTCACTGCCACCAAGCTTATTGATTTTCGGAGCTTTCGACTCAGAAGCAACATATTTTTGAATTAAGTCTAATTGTGTCACAGGAATAAATAATTTATCATTATTTTGATATAAAATAGTCATATAATCTTGATGAACCCCATCCATTTGCAAGGTCTCCATCCCAATATACTGACCAATCCCGTGATTAATATGTACAACAAAATCACCTGGTTTTAGCTCATTGTAACTCTTTAAACGCTCTGCATTGGAAATTGTTTGCTTTCTAGCTCTTTTTTTAGTGACGGTCTGTAACATTTCTTTTTCTGTCACTACCACTAACTTTTCTTCTGGCAACTCAAACCCAGATTGTAAGTCCCCTATCATAATTTGAGTTGTCCCTTTTAATATAGTATCTGGTTGTGTCACAACAGCAGATAGGTCATGGTCAATAAATAACTCTTCGAGCTTACGACTCTTCTCTTCATCAGAAGCTAAAAAAATCACAGTATCGTTTCTTTTTTCCCAACGTGCCAACTCAACTTTTAAAACATCCACTTGGCCAAAAAATTGTTGCATGGCTCTAAATTGGAAGTGATGTAAAGCATGAAATTTTAAATGCCCCATCCCTTTTTGAAAAAGGGAAAAAAAGCTAACCGAACTTTTTACTGCTTTTAAGGTTTGCCGTAACTCAATGCCTAATTTTTGCTCTGGAAAAACTTTTAATTCAGCTAACTTTAGGGTCAGCCACTCGCCTTCCTCTACTAGCATCTCTTTTTCAGCATCTAATAATCTTGGGTAATCATCTATACAAATATCGTCTTCCTTTGTTAGATAATCCAAAATTGTATGCTTTTTTTTATATAAAATGTCTAAATAATAACGATCATATTCAGTTGTATGTCCTGAACGCCAGCTAGATAAAATCCCTCCAAAATGTTTCTCAAAAGTCTGTTTATCTGTTTCATTTTGCAAAGTTACAAGATGTTTCATAACGTGACCTTCTAAACGATCTGCCGCCTCTTTTAAAGATTCACCATTTAGAATAACATCAGTTGCCGGGCTAATTATCACTCGATTAATCGTTTCAATTGAACGTTGTGTATCGGCTTCAAAATAGCGGATAGAATCAATTTCATTATCAAAGAAATCTATTCTTACAGGATAATCAGTTGTTAGGGGATAAATATCTAAAATACTTCCTCTCACACTAAATTCACCTGGTTTGCCAACCATATCTTGACGTTGATATCCCATTAGGACTAATTCTTGAAGTAAACTATCTAACTCTACCTCAGTTTCAACCTTTAATTCTCTGACAAAGCCTTGCCACTCTCTCGGTGCTGGCACTATTTTACGTATACCTGAAAGAGGAACCACAATCACCCCGGGGCGCTTACTCGCTAGAAATGAAAGCGTCGCGACACGTTCGGCTAACGACTCAGGTGATGAATAAGACATTTCGATTGCTGTCATCTCTTCTACCGGAAATAAATGCAATTGTTCTTCTGGTATCACATTACGTAGATCATCTAGTAAATTACTTGCTTGGTATAAATTAGGTGTGACAATCACTGTTCTATTTTGCTTCGTTTGAAATAAGCTCGCCATGACTAGCATTTTGGCTGAACCTGTCAAACCTGTTACCAATTGTTGTTTAGCAGTCTCAGTTTGCCTTATCCACTCTACAACTGGTTGAGACTTAGAAATAATATCTACTATACTCATTACCTATCTTTCACCTTCACTTTACTTTACTTTGTATTATAACGATTCATTGTATCAACGAATGTATGGCCTTCTAACCAAAACATAATCGCATCTGCAGAACTCTTGACAGCTAAGAGCATCTCCTCATGAGTCTCTTTAGGAAATGTTCCCAAAACATGGGAGATAACATCTTGTCCTTTTTTAGGTCGATCAATCCCTATTTTTATCCGATTAAATTCTTTTGTTCCGAGATGTTGAATCAAACTTTTAATCCCATTGTGCCCACCAGCACTTCCTTTGGCACGCAAACGAATTTTGCCAACCGGCAAATCCAAATCATCATAAACCACTAAAATATCTTCTGGTTCAATATTATAATATGCCATCAATGGTCCTACCGAACGACCTGATTCATTCATAAAAGTTGTCGGTTTTACTAATAAAACTTTTTCAGAACCAACAAAAAACTCTGCAATATCAGCTTCACATTGTTGTTTATTAAAGGTTATATTTTCACGAACTGCTAATTCATCCACCGTAATAAACCCTATGTTATGTTTTGTTGCCATATATTTTTTTCCTGGATTTCCCAGACCAATTATTAATTTCATTACAATCAATTGCCTCTCTTCTATGCTCTTCTTTAACTCATCTTTTCAACACTATAAAACACAAAATAGCCGAGCAGGAGATAATCTCCTGCTCAGTTCACTCTATTATATCACACACTTAAAGGACTACGTAACTAAATTACTTTTCTAAAAACTATTCAGTCTAATTTCCTTTAGCGTACATATAAATCGAGTTATAATAGAACTAAAATAACGGTGTTAAGAAAATAATAGGTTTTTTTAACTTGGTCTTTATCTTTTAATTCTGTTACAATAAGTCTACGAAAAAAAACAAACAAAGGAGAGTTACTATGACAGCAAAAAAATGGACATACCTTGTTGCCGGCTTAGTATTAGTAGCTATAGGTAGTTTTTATTTATTAAAGGCTAACTTTTTCAAGCAACATTTTTTACCCAAAACTTCTGCCAATGGTGTCAATATTAGTAAAATGACGGTCAAGGAAGCTGAAAAAGCTCTCTCTGCCAAATACAGTGGTGATACTTTCGAAATAACAGATAATGGTGAAGTTTGGCGTGATATTCCTACAAAAGACTTAGGCATCGACCATGATTTTACTGATAAATTAACAGAGCATTTAAAAAAACAATCTGCCAATAATTGGCTAATTAAATCATTTTCAACTAAAAAATTAAAACTTAGCGAGTCCTCCCTAAACAAAGAAAATTTTGAACTCTTTAGTAAACAACTCAAAAAAGACTTAGCAAGTTTAAATAATACTAAAACACAATCCGTTAACGCTTATATCAAACAAGCCGATTCAGCTTTTGAAATCATTCCGGAAGTTGAGGGAGATACAATTAACACGGACAACGTCGTACACTCTCTGTCTGACTTCCTTACACAAGGAAAAACAGCGTTAGAATTGAATTCTTTTTTAGATAAACCAACTGTTAAAAAGGACGATCCTACGCTCCAAGACAAACTAAAAGAGATTACAAAAATCAGCGAACAACCTGTGACTTATCAAATAAACGGCAAAACAATTGAAGTCCCTCAAGATACTGTTGCTTCTTGGATTCAATTCGATCCAACTGAGCAAAACGTCACAATTAATACCGAGCTCGCTCAAACCTATATTAGTGAACTGGGTGATAAATATGATACCAGTGAGAATGAAACAACCTTTAAAAGTACTAAACACGGAAAAGTCTCTGTCCCAGCAGGTACTTATAGCTGGACAATTCAACCAACGGCTGAGGCAGAAGAACTAAAACTAGCCCTACTTGAAGGAAACGGTGTTGATCGTTCGCCAATTGCTATGGGAAGTGCTTCTATTGGCCAACCTCTAATTGGCGATACCTATGTAGAAATTGATTTAGACAATCAGCACATGTATTTCTATAAAGATGGAAAATTAGAACTAGATACTGATATTGTTTCGGGGAAACCAACCACAGTGACACCTAAAGGCGTGCACTATCTTTGGAAAAAAGAAAGAGATTCTGTCCTACGTGGAACAAATGATGATGGCTCAACTTATGCTGAACCAGTATCTTATTGGATGCCTATCGACTGGACTGGAGTAGGGATTCACGATTCTCCTTGGCAAGATAAATATGGCGGGAAGCGATGGAAAGAAGGCTTTGGTTCACATGGCTGTATTAATACGCCACCAGACATTGCTGCCAAATTATTTAATTCAATCGATGAAGGAACACCCGTTATTGTCTTTTAAAAAAACACCGTTGCTCCCATTAATGGGGGCAACGGTGTTTTAATTATCTTCATATAAAAAAGTTGCTTGCCTCATAGCCCTTTTTACTTCTAAAAAATGTGCCCCATCTCGGCATCTAATCGTATGTAGATGAACACCACCTGTCAAATCTGATAATAGTGTCACTTGATCATTTTCAGCTTTTGTCAAAAAATCAGACACATCTTGCTTAGATTTCAGGGATAAATTGCCAACAATCTCGCCATACAACTGATGTTCCACACTCACATCTTTAATTTCTACACCTAAATCTACCAACAAAAATAACTCTTCAGATGTCTCTTCTGGTAAATGCTTACAAACAATTTTATATTCCTTACCGATTTCTAAGTCATTTTGTATCAGTACATAACCTCGTGAAGTTGCTTGAATAGGGTGAGCTGCTGCTCTTAATAAGGCAATATCACCAACTACCACTTGTCTGCTGACACCAAATTCTTTAGCAAATACACTGGCACTCACCGGTTGGTCTATTCTTGTTAAGCACGATATGATTTTTTCACGTCGTTCATTTCCTTTAAGCATTTTTATTACACCTCTTTATTTTTTAGTTTTTGTCACTTTGGCTTGATATGCTTTTGATAAAATCATCATTTCTTGATACAACGCTAAAATAATTTCTTCATAATCCGGTTTTGATATATAACTTTTAATTTTACTAAAGACCTCTGCCTCACGTTTAGCATCATGCACTTCCAATTGATTACAAACCTTAACTTTGGCCACACGATTTACTACCGTCAAACGTTTTTCTAACAAAGAGACAATTTCTTGATCAATCTCATCAATTTCTCGTCTTTCTTGACTTAACATCTTCTCTCTCTCCTTTTTTCAACTTCCTCAAAGAACGACATAGCATCTTCTTGTACCATAATAAATGGCACTTCTAAATCTAAAACTTCTTGGTTAACTGCTATGACAGGACAATTAGCCTTTTTATATTGCAGTAACTGACAAAATGGTGATACCCTAAAACTTGTACCGACTATAACTAATAATTCAGCTTGGGAAACTCCGCTAATTGCAGCAGAAATAATATCATCACGTAGTCCTTCCTCATATAACACAATATCAGGTCGAAGCTGTCCGCCGCACTGATGATGTTTATCATTTTTCAAATAATCTTTAACAGCAACCTTTTTACCGCAAGACATACAGTAACACTTATATAAATTACCATGAAAAGAAACTACATTTTGACTACCCGTTAACAAATGTAACTGATCAATATTTTGTGTGATAATTTGAACGTCTTTTGATTTTTCTAACTTTTTCATACCACAATGAATACGATTTGGTCTCGCAGTAGGATGATATAACTGACGGACAAACTGATAAAATTTTGTTGGTTCGACTTCGAGGCAGGTCCGACTTAATAAATATTCAGGCTGATTCATCCCTTGATAGACGCCTGCTAAAGAACGATAATCAGGAATACCTGAGGGGACAGAGATACCCGCACCTGTTAAAAAGGTGATTTTTTGTGCGCTATCAATTAACTCAAGTGCTTCGATTCGTTTATTTTTTTTCACATTCTCACCTCTTTATACAATTATAACGAAAGACTAGTCATTGGCAAAGTCTTTATAGACCTGAAAGAAATTTAAATCAACGAAAAGAGTTTGTGATAAATTGTGCTAAATTTGTTTTTTTCAATGACAAGTCATATATAAGATGATAAAATACTAGTGAAAAGAAAGAGGTGAAAAAAATGGTAGCATTTTTAATTTATTGGGCTAGTATTTTAATAAGTATTGCATGGATTATTATCAGTGTTGGATTTTGTATTTATTATTTATCAAACAAAGAAAACGGAAACCTTTGGGCTTTCGCATTCCTTAATGTTCTTGCAGCAATTTTCTTAGCAATTGTTCTACTTGTATACAAAACTTGGGATTTCGACATTACAACATACAGTTCTTTAATGTACGGATTAATTGCAGCTGAATTAGTATTAGCTGTTATTAAAGGTTTCTTAGGTCGTGAACCTAAATTAGCTCCTGCTAAATAAAAAACCACCTAATCAAAATTAATCTAGATCTCAAATTTTGAGATCTTTTTTATTTTCAATAAGCTATAAAATGGTTACTTTGTCCTAATTGTGGATAAGTTTCCCCTCTGAAGTTTTCCACAATTAGGATAAGTAGCTAGTATCCCTTAAGGTTTTCCACAGAATTCTGTGGATTACCCTCCGTTTTTTGTGGAAAACTTAACCGGTTTCATTTTTAATAAAAAAAGTGCGAGTCTTTAAGGACTCGCACTTTTTTATTTGAACTGTTTTTTTAACGTATTATTATTTTAAGATTCTTTTTTTTCACCTATTACTTCTGGCGTAACTTCGGCCGCTACTTCATTTTCTTCTGCTTCATGATCTACTGCCTCTAATACGACTGCAATTTGCTCATCAGCTTCTGTCATTATCGTATAATCAGCATTTTTAGAAATATCCGCTACTGTTAATGCTTCGCCAATATTTAAAGCGGTCACATCTACCTCAACACGTTCTGGTAGTTTATCTGGTGTTGCTGAAACAATCACCGTGTAAAGATTTTGACCTAGTACTCCGCCCACCTTAACACCAGCTGGGGTTCCTTTTAGGACTAGTTCTGCTTCTAATTCGGTTTTTTCATCCATATCAACTGCTAAAAACTCGACATGCAGCCATGCTCGATTAAAGGTATCTTGTTGTTGTGCAAATATCAATGTTGGAACTTTTTTACCATCAATGTCTAAAGTATAAACCGCATTTTGTCCATTCTCTTTTAAAGCTTTCATCAATTCTTTTTCATCTACTGAAATAGCTGTATTCACTACATTGTTTCCGTAAACTACTGCTGGAATTTGACCTGCTTTACGTAATTCTCTTTTTAATGATCTTGGGCGTACTGCTCTTTCTTTTACTTTTAATAAGACTGTCATGATTTTTTTCCTCCTTAAGATATTATCCAAAATAAGTTTGTTTTTTGTGCCAGTCAGTTTGTTCACTTTTTCAGTCAATAGCGAACACTTTTCCAACATAGTACGAAAAATAAAATCTTTTTTTGCCACTTCTCGAGAAACAAACATCACTCATTATTATAGATAATCCCTTTGTTGACTTAGACAGTCATAGTCTACTTCCTAGACAAAAAATGATTAGATTAGTAACTTAATTTAGGTTACTTTGCTCATCATGATCATTAGTTTTATTACTACCACTACTAATTCAACTAATTGGCATCACACTATAATATAAGCTTATGTCTTAACCATACTAGCTGTCTAACAGATAGTCAAGAAATACGATGTAAGCTCTCTCATCTATAACTAACCTCTCTTAACTGATTTTTGACTTACAAACATTTATCTAAGCCTTTGTTTAATTTATTCTTTCATTTATATCCTTAACTTTATTTCTTTAAACAGTTGGAGTACAATAATTAGAAGTCAAAATAAGTCCCTTTTATTAGGAACTTTGAATTTATTTTTAGGAGGTTTCATATGTTTTCTCTACTTCACTATGCCAAGGATTACCGCAAAGAAATACTACTTGGCCCATTCTTTAAGTTTTTAGAAGCTGTTTTCGAACTCGCCTTACCACTTTATATGGCTCGCCTTATTGATTTAGGTATTGCTAAACAAGATAAGGCCTACATCATCAAATCTGCTAGCCTCATGATTGGTATGTCTCTCGTTGGTTTAATATGTGTCTTAATTTGTCAATACTATTCTTCCATCGCCTCACAAGGCTTCGGAACCGAACTACGAGAGAAACTATTAAAAAAAATCAATACCTTTTCCCATCATGAACTAAATAAATTTGGGAGTGCTACACTAATTACACGAATGACAGCTGATATTAATCAGTTACAACTAGCCTTAGCTATGTTAATTCGTCTCGTAGTAAGAGCGCCTTTTTTAAGTATCGGTTCAGTTTTTATGGCCTTCTATATCAATGCTCAACTGGCTAGCCTTTTTTTAATAGCTCTTTTCCTATTCTGCCTTATTTTATATTTTTTAATGAGCAAAACCATTCCCCTTTATCAAAAAGTTCAAGGAAAAGTTGATAATTTAAACCAAGTCCTACAAGAAAGTTTGAGTGGTGTAAGAGTCATTCGTGCTTTTTCACAACAAAGACATGGGGAAAAAAAAATGACCGAAACAAGTGATGAACTGGCAAGTGCTTATAAAAGAGTTGCTAATATTTCAGCGCTATTAAATCCTATCACCTTATTAATTATGAACAGTGCTATTATTATTTTACTTTACGTTGGCGGCTTCTCTGTTAATAGTGGTAATTTAACTCAAGGTGAAATTCTTGCTTTAATTAACTACTTAATGCAGATGTTACTGGCTTTGATCGTCGTTTCAAATCTGGTCATCATTTTTACTAAAGCTTCTGCTTCTGCCAAGCGCGTAAATGAACTATTTGACACTACGTCTAGTCTGATAGAAAAACCTACTGAAACATTAGACTTTTCCATCCCTCCTGTGAATGCTGTTGCCTTTAACAATGTTTCATTTAAATACACACCAGATAGTGGTCAGGCTCTAACAGATATTTCATTCACCTTGCCTCTTGGACAAACTCTAGGGGTTACTGGGCAAACTGGTAGTGGCAAGACTACTTTAACGCAATTGTTACCACGGTTCTATGATGCCACTATTGGTAACATTGAGCTATTTGATACGCCAATAAAAAAATTACCCCTAGCTGATATACGTTCAAGTATCGGTATTGTCCCACAAACGAGCACTTTATTTAGTGGGACAATTCGTGATAACCTTCAGTGGGGACAAGAAAAGGCTTCGGATCAAGAGTGTTGGCAAGCACTTAAAACAGCCCAATGCTTAGACTTTGTTAACGCCTTACCTAATAAACTTGATACGATGATTCTTGAAGGTGGAAAAAACTTTTCAGGAGGACAAAGACAACGTTTAGCTATTGCAAGAGCTTTAATTAGAACACCTCGTCTACTTATTTTAGATGACTCACTCAGTGCATTGGACTATCAAACTGACTTGGAATTACGTCTAGCCTTAAAAGAAGAGTTAACACAAACAAGTTTAATCATTGTTTCGCAACGTCTAAGCTCCGTCCAAGATGCTGAACAAATCTTAGTTTTAGAAGATGGCAAACAAGTCGGGCTTGGCAAGCATGAGACTCTTTTAAAAAAATCCACAATTTACCGAAACTTATACAACTCACAACAAGAACGGGAGGAAGCATAATGACACAATCTACTCATAATAAATCAGCCTTCAAACGATTTATCCCGTATCTTAAAACATATAAAAAAGAGATTACCTTAGCCTTAGCATTAGGTCTCAGTGGTGGTACTGCTACTGTTATGATGACACTTTATATTGGTAAGGCCATTGATACCATGGTTGGTTTAGGACAAGTTGACTTAAACTCTTTACTGACGATTCTAGCACTACTTAGTGGTATTTTAATTGTCGCTACATTTTCTCAATGGCTTGTCCAACTCTTAGGAAATCGCATGGCTTATCTCTCCATTGCTGAGTTAAGAAAAGATACCTTTGCTCATTTAAATCAACTCCCTATTAATTACTACGATCAACACCCACACGGAACAATTATTAGTCGTTTTACTAACGACCTCGATGTGGTCTCCGAAGCCTGTGTCGCCATTTTTAACAATCTTTTCTCTGGCATGACCATTGTAGTCATTTCTTTAATTTCTATGTTGCGTCTTAGTTTACCTTTAACCTTTGTGGTTTTAATTGCAACCCCACTAATCTTCTTTATTAGTTGGTTAGTTGCTCACACGAGTCAAAAACGCTTTCAAGCTCAACAAGAAATCGTTGGTGACATATCCGGATTTATCAACGAAATTGTCGGTAATCAAAAAATAGTTAAAGCCTTTCAGTATGAAGAGCACTCGGAAAAACGTTTTGAAGCTCTCAATCATTCCCTGCAAAATGAAGGACAAAAAGCACAATTTGCTTCTTCTCTGACTAATCCTCTTTCTCGTTTTATTGATCATTTAACATATATTTTTATCGGTTTAGTTGGGGGGCTTCTGATTTTAAACCACCAAACCAGCTTAAGTGTTGGGATGATCTCTAGTTTTACGATATACGCTAGTCAGTTTTCGAAACCTTTTATTGAACTATCTGGTATTACTACTCAAATCCAGACTGCTCTAGCTGGTCTAGAACGTACTTTTGCAATCTTAGATGAACCACTTGAACAAGCCGAGGAAAAAGAAATATATCAATTAGATAAAGTCATCGGCAAAATAGAATTTAAACATGTCAGCTTTTCCTATCTTCCTGATAAGCCTTTAATCACCGACTTTAACTTGACGATAATACCTGGTGAAACCATTGCGATTGTAGGAAAAACAGGTGCTGGAAAATCCACTTTAGTAAATTTGCTTATGCGATTTTATGACGTAACAGATGGCGTCATTCTGATTGACTCTCGCCCCTTAGCTTCTTATACACGTGAATCACTAAGAAAAAGTTTTGGGATGGTCTTACAAGATACTTGGCTATTCGATGGCAGCATTCGAGACAATCTTACATTTGGGAATCCCAAGGCGTCAGATGAAGAAATTAGGCAGGCAACCAAAGCAGCTAATATTCATAATTTTATTCAAAAATTACCTGATGGGTATGACACAATAATTGGCGCTTCAGGTGTTAAAATTTCTGAAGGACAGCGACAATTACTAACAATTGCTCGTACTATGATCTCTGATCCCAAGATGTTAATATTGGATGAAGCTACGAGTTCAGTGGACACATTAACCGAACAAACCATCCAATCTGCCTTCTTAACGATGATGGAAGGGAAAACAAGTTTTGTTATTGCCCATCGATTATCGACAATTCGTAATGCTGATAAAATATTGGTAATGGATAGTGGTGCCGTTGTAGAAATTGGCTCACACGATGAATTGCTTAAATTGCAAAATGGCGCCTACCATCAACTCTACCACTCTCAGTTTCACCATTAAAAAAAGCAGGTGCCGAGGCACCTGCTTTTTTACTTAGGTATAAAAATCTGAGGGTATTTCTTCACAATTATCAATAACAATAAGCCAGTTACGACAGCTGTTGCTAATCCGCTAACCCCATTCATAATAAGGGAAAACCACCAAGGATTTAGGCCCCATAAAGCATATTCCCCCCAAAAAATTACTCCGGCAATAAAATGCCAAAAGAAACGTGCTAGACACCCAACAAAAGTCGCCATAACTATGGTACTACTTACCTGTCTACTTTGATTGCTAAGCAAAGCAGTTTTAAGACGCTTACCATAAAGTCCTGCAAAACCAGCAAAAACAAAAGCAACAACATACTCTACGAGAACTTGACTAACTGCTAAAAAGACCACTGAGCCTAATAAAAAATGTAAAAGTCCCCACATCAGTCCTGAAAATAAGCCTGCTTTTAACCCACGACGTAGAGCATAAATTGTCAGTGGAATCATTCCAAGTGAAATAGTAAAACTACTCCCAATGTTCGTTGGAATCATTGATAATACCATCGCTAATGCTGCCACAATAGCGCCTTCAATCCAAATCGTTAATCTCGTTGTTGCCAAAAAAAACTCCTCCTTAAATTGTATAGAACTTAGGTCCATACAACAAAGAAGGAGTAGCATTTATAACATTAAAATTCGCCACTCCATCACAATCCCTACGCAAGTCTAAACATGATCAGGTTCGAAGGGTTAAAGCAAGTTGCTTAATCTCAGCCTAAGAGGCTCCCCTTTGTGATGGTAAGTTCTATTTAGTTTTTGTATTTCTTACAACAACTTCACTATAGCAAGTCAAACTTACTATGTCAAAGCTTATGATTCATTGATATAATAAGCCACTTACCCTTAAGAGCCAAGACCTACGTTAGACATAAGCTTTCTCACACTTACTACCTAAAAGAGTAACGCTTCTTTCTACAGTATAATCCTCGTTTCCTTCGTTAATTTTATTTTAACAGCACTTTTCTTAACGAGTTAACCTTATAACAAATTAAACCGAGCACTCTATTTTATGATTCAAATACATTAAATGCCTAATAAATTTAATTCGACTTAAAAAACTTAATTAATGTTGCTATTTCTTTTTTTCCTTGTTAAAATCACTTTGTGAAATAAATAACTTGTTTAAGTAATATTGGAGGAGACATAATCATGAAAAGTAAATTAGGTATAGGATTTGCCTCACTACTATCAGTTCTGTTATTAGCAACTGGGTGCGGAAATACAAATCAATCAGAGACGTCCAGCTCAACAAAAAAAATGGAGAAAACTGAAAAAGCAGCTAACAAAGAAACAGATACCACTTCAGGTGCCTCTGAACAGAAGAAAGCATCACTCGATGATCTAAAAGATCGTTATGATGTCGTCATTGTTGGAGCAGGTGGCGGTGGTATGGCTGCCGCTATAGAAGCCAAAGAACAAGGGATGAACCCTGTTATCTTAGAAAAAATGCCCGTAGCAGGTGGGAACACAGTCAAAGCTTCTGCAGGAATGAATGCTTCTGAAACTAAATTTCAAAAAGAAGCTGGAATTAAAGATAGCAATGATTTATTTTTTGACGAAACCCTAAAAGGTGGAAAAGAAACGAACGACCAAGAGTTACTGCGCTATTTTGTTGATAGTTCAGCTAATGCTATTGATTGGTTAGATTCTATGGGAATTACCCTAAATAATTTAACCGTCACAGGCGGTATGAGTGTCAAACGGACTCATCGTCCGGCTGATGGCTCAGCTGTTGGGCAATATTTAGTTCAAGGGTTGTTAAGAAATGTCCAAGAACGTGAAATCCCACTATACACTGACGCTGATGTCAAAGAAATTGAAAATCAAGATGGCGCTGTATCAGGAGTCAAAGTTATCTTTAACAACACAGACGAAAAAGAAATCAAAACAGATGCTGTGGTAGTTGCAACAGGTGGCTTTGGTGCCAATTTAGATATGGTGACTGATTATAATAAAGACCTAGATGGTTTCGTCACAACTAACCAAGCTGGTAGCCAAGGTGATGGGATTAAAATGATTGAAAAAATGGGTGGCACTACGGTTGATATGAAAGAAATTCAAATTCATCCAACAGTTGAACAGGAGACGTCATTCTTAATTACTGAAGCTGTTCGTGGTGAGGGAGCTTTATTAATCAATCAATCTGGTCAACGTTTTGTCAATGAATTAGAAACACGGGACAATGTTTCAGCTGCTATCATCGCACTAAAAGAACATGCTGCTTACTTAGTCTTTGATGAAGGCGTAAAAGAGCGCGTCACAGCCATTGATTTTTATGAAAAACAAGGCTTTGTTAAAAAAGCTGATACGATCGAAGAGTTAGCTAAAGAAGTTAAGATGGATGAAAAAACACTTACTGACACGTTAAGTACTTGGAATACAAGTGTTACAAATAAAAAAGATGGCGAATTTAATCGCACAACGGGTATGGACCATGATTTATCAAAAGCTCCTTACTATGCTATTAAAATTGCACCAGGAATCCACCATACAATGGGGGGCGCTAAAATTAACAATAAAACACAAGTATTAAATAAAGACGGCGAACCAGTCAAAGGACTTTATGCTGCTGGTGAAGCCTCAGGCGGACTACACGGCCAAAACCGTATTGGTGGTAATGCTGTAGCAGATATTATCATTTATGGACGTCAAGCTGGAACACAATCAGCTGAATTTGTTAAATCATTAGAAAAATAAAGCTTAAAAAGTTACTAGTGGCAAAAATCGCTAGTAGCTTTTTTATTATACCCAAATACATGACGCCTAGCTTTTTTTTCGTTACAATAAGAAAAGAGTTAATTTTAAGGAGGACCTGTTAATGAAATTTATTTCCTGGAATGTCAATGGTTTAAGAGCGATTGTAAAAAAAGGGTTTGTTGAGATCTTCGACGAACTAGATGCAGATTTTTTCTGTTTACAAGAAACAAAACTACAAGAAGGTCAAATCGAATTAGATCTCCCTGGCTATACCCAGTATTGGAATTACGCCATCAAAAAAGGCTATTCAGGTACAGCCATTTTTGCCAAAGAACCTGCTTTAACTGCCCAATATGGGATTGGGATCGACGAACATGATCAAGAAGGTCGTGTGATTACTTTAGAATACCCCAATTTTTACTTAGTAACTTGCTACACACCCAACTCGCAAAATGAATTAAAAAGATTAGATTATCGCATGCGCTGGGAAGATGATTTCCAACAATTTATCCACTCATTAAACCAAAATAAGCCAGTTGTCTTATGTGGTGACTTAAATGTTGCACATGAAGAAATTGATTTAAAAAATTATAAAACCAATAAAAAAAATCCTGGGTTCTCACTAGAAGAACGTCATAAAATGACACAATTCTTAGACGCAGGTTACATCGACACGTTTAGATATTTTTATCCCGATCTGACGGGTGCTTATTCATGGTGGAGTTACCGCTTTAATGCTAGAGCAAATAATGCTGGTTGGCGTATCGATTACTTCTTAACTTCAAAATGCTTACAAGATCAGCTTGTATCAGCAAAAATTCTTGCTGATATTATGGGAAGTGACCATTGCCCAGTCGAATTAGTATTAGAAATAGACCAATGATTCCTCTTAGAGACAACTCTTGTGATCAAAAAGAAAGGAAATTTTTATGAATTTTATTGCATTTGATTTTGAAACAGCCAATTTCCAAAAACATAGTGCCTGTTCTATCGCCCTAGTTATGGTTCAAAATAACCAAATCGTGGGTCATTACTATACCCTAATTAAACCTGAGACTGATTTTCATTGGAAAAATATCCAAATTCATGGTATTAAGCCAGAAGATGTGCGTGATGCTCCAACCTTTCCTGAAGTTTGGGCAGAATTATCACACTATTTTTTAGAAAATCGCTTAATTGTTGCCCATAATGCTGCTTTTGATTGCAGCGTCTTAAAAGCTTGTCTTGATTATTACAATCTATCACAGCCACATTATATGTCCCTTTGTACGGTGCAGACGAGTAAAAAATTATATCCTCAATTCGAAAATCATAAATTAAATACTGTGTGTCAAAACTTAGGATTAGCTTTAGAACAGCACCATCATGCTCTTGATGATAGCTTAGCTTGTGCTAATATTTTGGTGAAACAGGCAGAAACTTTCGGTATTGAGCCATTAAAAGCGTTAGTTAAATATCGCTAATTAAATTAAAAAGACGTTAGTGACTAACGTCTTTTTAATTTAATAATAGTCCCATCATATAGACATCTACTAAATCACCTTCAGCCGTGAAAGCAGCATTTTTTAACGTTCCCTCAATTTCAAAGCCTACCTTTTGATAGAGATGAACAGCACGTTCATTCCTAATTTGAACACGCAACTCCAGACGTTTTAAATTTCCAAGAGCCTCAGCCCAAGTAATCAGTTCTCCTATTAATAACTGCCCCAGACCGATGCCCCAATAATCTCGGGCCACACTAATACCAACCTCACCGATATGAGACGTATTTGATCCCTCTTCTCCTTTGATACTCGCTAAACCAATAATTTCCTCATCAGCTAATGCTACAAGGATTAAAGTATTTAGGCTCTGACAAAGTTGTTCGACTTGTGTTACCTCTTTCAATTCATTTTGAGGGGGATTAGGACTATTTAAAGTCAGAAAATCTGTCTCTCTTGCTACTTTTTGCATCAAACTTTGAACGGCTTGATGATCTTCTGATGTTACCTCTCTAATAATAACCGATACTTCCTCAGACATCTTCGCGCTCCTAACTTACTACCTCTAATCTATTTTTCAACTCTAAACCATTAGGTCCTACTGCAGCTATCCCTAATTCTCTAGTATTTGTCTCAGACAAATAACTCAAGGTCAATTCAACATAACTTTCCGGCAAGTCCTCTTTAATCATTTGTCCCCATTCTACAATGCTAACTCCTTCAGACTCAAAATAATCTTCTAAACCCAAATCGCCTGCGCCATCTTCTAAACGATAAACATCCATATGAAATAAAGGCAGTCGTCCTTTTCGATATTCTCTGACTATGGTGTATGTCGGACTCTTCACCATTTGTTCAATATCTAACCCTTTGGCTAGGCCCTTAGTAAAAGTTGTTTTACCTGCCCCTAACTCTCCAGTTAGAACGATACAATCCCCACTCTTCAATTGCCTACCCATTCTTTCAGCGACTGCCAATGTCTCAGCTTCACTTTTTAATAAATATGTCATTTTACTAACCCCTTCCCTCGAACTCACTTTATTACTCAGTATACCGATTATCCCTTTGACTGACAATTGCTTTTACTCAACAAAAAAGCTACCCAACTAAAGTCGGATAGCTTACCCTCAATACGGACTAGTCCATTAATGATTGTGCTGCTGTAATGATAGATAATTTATAAACTTCTTCCTCATTACAACCACGTGATAAATCAGAAACAGGTTTATTTAAACCTTGTAAAATTGGGCCAACTGCTTCAAATCCACCTAAACGTTGAGCAATTTTGTAACCAATATTTCCTGATTGGATTTCTGGGAATACAAAGACAGTTGCTTGACCAGCAACTGCTGAATCTGGTGCTTTTTGTTGAGCCACTGATTCAACGAAAGCAGCATCAAATTGTAATTCACCATCAATTTCATAATTAGGTGCTAATTCTTGAGCAATTTTAGTCGCTTCAGCTACTTTTGTTACTTCTTCAGATTTAGCAGAACCTTTTGATGAAAAACTTAACATCGCAACTTTAGGAGCAATTCCAAACATTTCAGCAGTTTTTGCACTTTCGACAGCAATTTCAGCTAACTCTTGCGCCGCTGGATTGATGTTAATTGCACAATCAGAGAATAAATATTTTTCATCCCCACGAACCATTAAGAACGCGCCACTTGTACGGCTAGCACCTGGTTTTGTTTTAATAATTTGTAAGGCAGGACGCACTGTATCACCTGTTGAATGAATGGCACCACTTACCATGCCATCTGCTTCGCCCATGTAGGTTAACATTGTTCCAAAATAATTAGGATCTAATAAAATAGTGCGTGCTTGATCTTCAGTTGCTTTGCCTTTACGGCGATCGACAAATGAAGCCACCATATCATCAAATTTATCATAACTTGTTGGATCAATAATTATTAAATCAGTTGCATCAACACCATTTTCTTTTGCAACAGCTTGAACTTCTTCCACATTTCCAATCACAACTGGTTTTAGTAACCCGTCATTATTTAAGCGAATAGCTGCTCCTAATACACGAATATCTTTTCCCTCTGGGAAAACGATTTTAACATCTTTACCTGTAATTTGTTGTTTTAAACCTTCAAAAATATCCACCGTGATACCTCCAAAACATATTTTATACTTTCTTAACTATCATACACCTAAAGCGATAAAAAGAACAGTTTAAAATGTGTCTAACCAACAATTTTTCACATTTCACTTACTTTAAAATAATACAGTTATTTTTATTGTCTTATACAGTTTCTGGTAATTGCCAATCAATCTCTTTTTCTCCTTTTCTACTCAACGCACTGTTCACTTTTGAAAAAGGCGAACTGCCAAAAAAACCTCGATAAGCTGCTAAAGGACTTGGATGAGGAGCAGTTAAAATAACATGGTGTTTTGCATTGATCATGTTAATTTTAGCTTGGGCAGGCTTACCCCATAAGATAAAAATAACTTGTTTTTCTCGTTCGTTTAAAGCTTCAATCACTTTATCTGTTACTAACTCCCAACCTTTTTGTTGATGAGAATTGGGTTGACCTTGACGAACTGTTAAAACGGTATTAAGCATCAACACACCTTGTTTCGCCCAGGACTCCAAATAGCCATGAGAAACGGGTACTATGCCTAAATCATTTTCTAACTCTTTATAGATGTTAGTCAATGATGGCGGAATTTTATTGCCTGGTAAGACAGAAAAACTTAAGCCATGTGCTTGGTTAGGACCGTGATAAGGGTCTTGTCCTAAAATCACTACTTTAACTTCCTCAAATGACGTCCATTCTAAAGCTGTAAAAATGGCTTCTTTAGGTGGATAAACTACCTGTGTTTGATATTCCTCTACTAAATAATTCATTAATTGAGAGTAATACTCTTTTTCAAACTCTGAAGCTAATACTTTTTCCCAGCTATTGCTCGGTTTTAATAACATCCTTAACACTCCCTCTTTCTCTATTTAATCAGCATACTAAAAATCATTAAAATGCTCAACTCTTGTAGGGAAAAAGCTTTTTAAAAAATGGTCTTTAAATGCCTATTTTCTTAAAAAATGGTACACTAAAAACGATGAAAGATTTTAGGAGGAAAACAAATGATCAAATTAATTGCATCTGATATGGATGGCACTTTACTTGGGAACAAAATGGAAGTACTACAAGAAAATATTGACGCTATAAAATTTGCTGAACAACACGGGATTAAATTTATGGTTGCTACTGGACGAGGATATACCGAGGCCAAACCCGCTTTAGATGAGGCAGGTATCACCTGTCCAATGATCACAGTCAATGGTGCACAAGCTTTTGACGAACAAGGGCAAGAACTATTTACGATAAATATTGATAAAAAGCATGCTCAAACTCTTTTAGACCTATTAAAGCTAAATAATGTTTATTTTGAGATTGCTACTGACCAAGGGGTTTATTCTGACAATCCCCATAAACGCATTGAAAATGCCGCTCAAATGCTCGCTGGAAAACTACCTCATTTAACCTTTAAAATGGCTATAGCTATGGCATCAGCTCACTTAGAGCTACTAGATGTTAATTATGTTGATCATTATCAAGAGTTGATTGATCGAACTGACATCGCTATTTTAAAATTTATCGTGTTTGAAGAACAAGGACCAACTATTCTCGATCCTTTACGTGAAAAAGTTGAAAAGGTACCTGAGGTTGTTGTCACTTCTTCCTTCCCAAATAATATTGAAATCAATCATGTGAATGCTCAAAAAGGTGTAGCTGTTCAACGCTTTGCTGAAAGTTTAAACATCCCAATGTCAGAAGTTATGACAATTGGTGATAATTTCAATGATGTGAGTATGCTAGAAATGGCTGATGTGAGTTTTGCCATGGGAAATGCTGAAGATGGTGTTAAACAGATTGCCCGTTATGAAACAGCCAATCATGATGTAGGTGGTGTCGGAAAAGCGATCCTTCGCGCGATCAAAGAGAATTTATAGATTACAATTTGATAGAAAGGGCTGAGGGTCCATGACTAGTTACTATATTCGAAAAACACGTTTATCTAGTAATTACCGTACCATTGTTAAAGACGAACACGGTCAACCTTGTTACTTGCTAGTTGGAAACTGGGGGAGAAGAGGGGACGTTTTCTCACTTTTTAAAATGGATGGACAACGTATCGCCTCAATCAAACAAGCATCTTGGGCTTTTACTTTGGGATCTCGATTTGATTTATATAATGCCACTGACAAAGTCGGCTCACTTAAACGTATCTTGTCCTTCAATCGTGATTTTTATTATGTTCACCAATTAGGCTGGATTGTCATTGGCGATATTGGAAATCAAACATACAAGATTCAGCATCTCAACCATATGATCATGAACTTAACTAAGATAAATGATGATACTGGGGAATTTTTTAAATTAGAAGTAGAGGAGAAGCATGCACCACTTTGTATTTGTATCGCAGCTGTCTTAGATTATTGGTTACGCCGACAAAATCCAAAGGTAACTCTTTTCAAGCAACCTGCTAAAGAATTACGCCTAGACTAAAAAAAACGACTAACTATGTTAGTCGTTTTTTTTAGTCTAATTCAATTTGCATATGGTCATATAAATGGCCACTTATGGTTGCTCTTCCTACCTCTTTAAAACCAATACGAGAATATAATTTTTTAGCTCTTGGATTGTCATCATCTACACTTAAGCCAATTTTATTTGCTTCTTGACTTTTAGCAAATTCAGGTAGCGCTGCTAGTAACTGCGCACCAATTCCTTTACCACGCTGATCATCACGAACAGCTATACTATCTAGGTACCACTCACCTTCAAATGCTTCCTTATCTAAAAACATTTTTTCTGTCACGGGGATCTCAAACTCATTGAAGATTTCAATCAAAGGCAGATCAATAATCGCCTCTTCTGATTCGTTGTAACCATAGGCTACTCCTAAAATTTCTCCCTCTTCTTCTACCACCATAGCTCGTCGATAACTATACCTGAAAGTTTCTGTCATAAATCCTTTTTTTAAGATTGCTCTTAACTTTTCATCACCGTAGGTTTGCAAGAAACCTAACTCCATATCCTCTAAAATAATCATAATCAAAGGAATAATTTGATCGGCATCATTTTTTTTTGCGTATCTTATCACACTAGTCTCCTCCTAAAAAGTATCATGCTCTAAATTGTAGGGGGTAATTGGTATAAAGTCAATCAAATAAAGCTTAAAAAGCCCTTTGTAACAAGCTTTTAACAAACTCTCGTTCTTTTTTTAAACGAGTGGACTCTCGTTTAATTTTGCCATAACAATGTCTATAATGTCTTCAACCTTTGCCATTGCCCCGATTCCAACATCTCCACAGGCTAAGCGTTCTGTTACAGGAGTAATTTCTTCATAACCATATTCTTTTAATGTCGCTAAATTTTTTTGTGTGGCTGGATTTTCATACATTTTAGTATTCATGGCTGGTGCAATCAAACGCGGCATTGTTTGCGGGGTTGCCATACAGACAGTTGATAACATATCATCAGCAATTCCGTTGGCTATCTTGCCTAAAGTATTAGCGGTAGCCGGTGCTACTAATAATAAATCGGTATTTTGTGCCAAGTAAATATGATTGATACGTTCAACTGATGGTTCGGTCATCACATCAACATGAACTGGATTACCTGACAAGATTTGTAACGTTAACGGTGTAATGAAAGCTGTACTATGTTGCGTCATTATCACATGTACATCCACATCTCGTTTTTTTAATTCGGTAATAATTGAAGCAGCCTTATACGCTGCAATACTAGCACTAACACCCAATACTACTTTTTTCATTTAACTTTCTCTCCCTTGAGTTGTTTCTTTGACAATTCCTTGAGCAATGTCTCTTTTTGTTTCAAAATATGTATACGTTCCGTCCTTAGTCAATAAAAGCCCGACATGCTGATCACCGCTAATACGAGTCTTATCGTTAGCTAAAACATAATCACAACTATTTTTAGCCATCAGACGGGTTGCAACTGATATTAATTCTGATTCTGGTACGTCAACTAGGAGTTTAAAACCGACCAAGGTCGTCGCTGGTTGAAGTGCTTTGATTCTACCAATCACCTTAGGTGTCTGCTTCAATTGCATGTAAACCGTTCCCAAATCAGAGCTCATCTTGCCTGCGCTCTCTGAAGCATTTTTAAAACTTGTCTCTAAAGCCTCTTGAAGCTGAATATCTGTGGCAACTAGATTTGCTTGAGACGCTTTTGCTAAGGAGGCAACGACTTGATCTTGACTTGCTGTACCTGCCAAATAATAATCACTTACTGCCATACTATGAACAACAATATCAAAATTTGTCTGTTTTAAACATGTTTCTAGACTATTTAATAAGTCGTCAACTGATTCTATCTCAATTTTTTTTATGTTCTGATTTTTCGGCAATATTGCTGTCTTGCCGTGGATATAAGTCACGTCACTATTTTCTTTTTCGGCATAAGCATCTGCAATTAAACTTCCCAAACGGCCTGTCGAAAAATTGGTAATCCCCCGCACATCATCAATTCTTTCAGATGTTCCACCTGCTGTTACAAGTACTCGCATTTCCCTACTCCTTCACTCTAATTTTTTAACTATTTATATGAACTTTAAGCACTTTCTAGTGTAGTCTAGGCACTAATAAAAAGGAAGTACTTTGCATTATTTTAATAAAAATATAGGATTATTATATTGCTTTTCTTTATAATTTAACAGTTTCATTAACTGTTAGCTCAAAATTTAACACTATGATAAACTATGATTAGAAGTAGGAGGGATTAAATGTCAAATATTGTGGATGAGGTAAATAAATTCCGAGAAGAACGTGATTGGAATCAATTTCATAACCCAAAAGACTTGGCAATATCGGTTTCACTCGAAGCTTCTGAACTTGTTGAAAATTTCCAATGGAAATCAAGTGAAGAAGCACTTTTGGAAAAGCAACAAAATATTAAAGAAGAGCTCGCTGATGTATTGATTTATTCGCTCATGTTAGCCAGTGATTTAGGATTAGATTATCAGGAAATCATCCGCGAAAAATTATGTCTAAATAGACAAAGGTATCCAGTTACTAAAAGTAAGGGAATTAAAAAAAAATATACGGAACTATAAAAATTAAAGTAAGAAAGTGAGTAAAAGTTATGACGATTCGTCTAGTATCTGTTACTGAAAACAATTGGCGCGCAATTTGTGCCTTATCAGTCGGCCCTAATCAAATAAACACTATTGAAACAAACCAAGACTCTTTATTAGAAGCAGCCTATGACCAAAGCCATAACTGGCATCCCTTCGGTCTTTATCATAAAGAAACACTTGTTGGTTTTACCATGATTGGCGCTTTTGATACAGACGAACAGACTATTTGGTTAGATCGCTTGATGATTGATCAGAACTACCAGGGGAAAACATATGGACACCAGGCAATAAAAGCTATTATTTCTTACATACATCAACACTATGTCATCAATGCTATTTTATTAAGCGTTCATGCCCATAATCACCAGGCAATAACATTTTACGAAAAGCACATGTTTAGTAACACTCAAAAAATTGATCCAGAGAATAATGAATTAATTTTTAAACGCCATTATACTGATTAAAAAATAAAAAGTTACCTAAATTATCTCTTAATAAAAGATAATCTAGGTAACTTTTTTACTTATCTTTAAACTGGAAAAGATCTCACAATATATAAAACGCCCATTGTTAGGAGATACAATCCAACTAAAAATGATAAAGTCATCACAGATACAATCGGTGACACTAACAACATAATACCGACAGCTATTCCAATCACATGACTAATTAATGAGAACCAGAAATAACCCTTATTAATTTTTTTTATCCAACCTAAGTCAAACAAGCCAAAGATTGAATCCAATAAAAACCAGCTAGCAAATACATAAGGAGCAATTGCAACACCACTACTCAAATTAAATATAAAATAAATTCCAATTAAGATATCAATAATCCCAATTATTAATAGTGGGGTTAAAGGTAAGTCAATATATTTTCTAATTTTACTTCGAGCCATCAACATATAAATCCCTTTAAATAAAACAGTAATTGTAAACATACTAACAATTACTCCAATATTACTAATTGGTGAGACTCTAAATGAAGTAAGTGCCGCTATGATAAAGATAACTCCCATAGCCAAGCTTAACCAATCAAACCCTCTTTTTTCTTCATACATATTACTCACCCTTTCATTAGTTTTCTATAATAACATTATATTGTTTCCTCATCCTTTTGTCACTTAATATCCCTTGTTATTTTTAATCCAGATAATTTTCTACATAAAATCTACAAAACTTTTTATTATCTTAAAGGTAAGGTCATAACTAGGAGGTTAAAACAATGAAATTTTCAAAAACTTTAGGGGCGGTTACACTTGTAACTATTTTAGTCGGTGGTGCTTTTTGGCTAGGAACACCTGAACAATCAGATGCTACTAATTTAGAAACTAACCAAGAAATGACAACTCAAACTAAAAGTCGAGAGAATGACACACAACGTCATCGTCTAGCGAATCGTGATTGTTGTAAATTATCAACAAATCAAGAGTATCACTACGATAATGATAACGCTTTTTAATCAAATGTAACAAACACCACTCTTAATCAACTATGGTAAACTAAAGCTAACTGTTTAAAATCAGCTAGCTTTTTTTAATTGAAAGAAAGGAGCAAACTATGCATATTTTAATTGTGGATGATGAACCAACTATTTTAGAATTTATCGCTGCTTACTTACAGTCAGCAAATTATACAGTCAGTTATGCTGATTCTGGCATAAAAGCTTTGGATAGTTGGCAAAAACTAAAGCCCGATCTCATTGTATTAGATTGGATGTTACCCGATTTATCTGGAATCGAGGTTTGCCAAACGATACGTGAACAAGCTGATACTCCTATCATTATGTTAACTGCTAAAACAGCAGAAAATGATTTACTAACAGGTCTCAAACTTGGAGCTGATGACTATCTCACCAAACCCTTTAGCCCAAAAGAATTAGTTGCGCGTATCGAAGTCGTTCTTCGTCGTACTCATCCTATTTCAAAAATAGCGTCTCAATTCAATCAAGGAAAATTACGGTTGGAATACAATACCCAACAGGTTTTCTTAGACCAAACAGAAATTATTCTCACTGCAACTGAATGGGATATATTAAGCCTTTTAACACAACATCCCAAACAAATTTTTACAAGAGAACAATTAATAGAACAAACCAGAGGATTAGAATTTGATGGGTTTGACCGTGCCATTGATTCTCATATAAAAAATTTGCGACAAAAACTAGGAGATTCTCCACGTCACCCAACTTATATTGTCACTGTCCACGGTAAGGGTTATCGTTTTGGTAATATAACATGAAGCACAGTCTAAGAAAATACTTACTCTGGGCTTTCTTATTTAGCTCTTTAATATTGTTAGGTGTTGTTAGTTTTTTAACTTTAACCTTAATGAATAAACATTTTAATAAATATGTGGATGAGAAACATGAAGAAACACTTGCACAATACCGTGAAGCAGTTTTATTTGCCTATAACCCTGAAAAAGAAACTTGGTACATGCGTGATTTAAAAAATATTACCGAAAAAGCCCAAGACAATCAGGTAGAAATTACGATTAAAGATAGCAACAACCAAGACATTTGGTGTTTTAAACATCAAAATTCAAATAAAATGTCTCACAATTCAATGATGTCTTCCTCACATCATAAAAAAAAACAAAGACTTAACCCAGAATCTTCCAACTATATCGAAAAGACAGAACCTCTCTCTTTTCAAAAAGAAAAAATTGGCAGTATTACCTTTGGCTATTACGGTAATCAAACTTATACCGAACACGATATCCAGTTTATTAGGGATATGAAAAAGAGTTTAAGTATGATGTTTCTAGCCGCTTTACCACTGTCTTTATTTTTAGCTTCGATTGTTGCCAAAAAAATCAGTTTGCCTATTACAGAAGTCAATCATTTAACAAAAAAAGTTGCAAAAGGTGATTTCACTACACACGTTACCATGACCACAACTGTTATCGAAATCAATGAATTATTACAATCAGTCAATGCCCTCACTCAGCGTCTCGATCAACAGCAAATACTTCGAAAACAATTGACAACCGATATCGCTCATGAACTCAGAACGCCTTTGACTACTCTTCAGGGAAATATTGAGGCTATGATGGACGGTATTTGGGAAATTACACCAGAGCGACTTGGCTTATGTCATAACGAAATTCTACGTCTCACAAGGCTTGTAGGAAATATTGAAAAAATTGCACGCTTAGAGCAACAAAATGACACCTTAGTCAAAGAAGTCTTCAATCTTGGCAGTCTCGCTAACGCGATTGGGATGAATTTTAACAATAGCTTCAATGAAAAACAGCTAGATTTTTCACTAAAGACCGCTGACATAACGATTGAAGCGGATAAAGATGGTCTTAGCCAAGTCATCACCAATCTACTATCTAATGCTTTAAAATTTACCGATAAGGGTGGAAAAGTTACCTTAACGCTACAAGCTACTAGTAATGAAGCCCTCTTGATTGTCACTGATACCGGAATTGGTTTATCAAAAGAAGAGCAGCAAGCGATTTTTGATCGTTTTTATATGGCTGATCCCGCTCGTAGTCGACAAACTGGCGGTCAAGGTGTTGGCTTAGCAATTGTCAAAAGTATTATTGAAGCTCATCGCGGCAGTATTACTGTTACTAGTCAAGAAAAAAAAGGCACACAGTTTAAAATAACATTACCTTTAAAATAAAAATGTCGCTTCTAAAATAGAAGCGACATTTTTTTAACGACCTAGACTAAATCCTCGACCCATAACCTCACTTGCTGCCATTGCGACAACAAAACCTTCAGGGTCAATTGTTTGAACACTTTCGTTCAACTTATGAAATTCTTTTTCAGGTAAGACACACATTAACATATCTTTACTTTCTTGATTGTATCCGCCTTTAACTGGGATATGAGTTACACCTAAATCCATCTCTGATAAAATCATTTGTGCCACTTTCTCAGGTTCTTTTGACACAATCAAAACATTTTTAGAACGGTTGAAGCCCATTTGAACTAAATCAATCACTCTGCCAATTACAAATAAACAAATCAATGAATATAAAACTCGATCAACCTCAAAAGCTAACAAGGCACCTAAAATGACAAAACCATCTACTACAGATACACATAATCCCAAGGGAAATTTTGCATACTTATGAACAATTTGAGCTAAAATCGCGGTACCACCGGTTGAAGCATTTCCTTTAAAGACTATTCCTAAGCCAATACCCGTAATGATTCCACCAAAAATGGAAGCCAACAATGGATTAACTGTCAAAATAGGGATACTCGCTGTAACCCAAACAAAGAATGGGTATAATAAACTACCGAAAATTGTCTTCATTCCAACCTTCTTGCCTAATAATAAAAAGCACAGTAGTAGTAAGGGAATATTAATTGCATATAAAGTAACGGCCAGTTCAATGCCGAATAATTTGTTTAAAATAATACTGATTCCATTTGCGCCTCCAGCTACGATTTCATTAGGTTTCAAAACCGAATTAATCGACACTGCCAAAATAAATGAGCCTACCATAACATATCCCAGTTCTGCTAATCGTTCTTTAGTAAAAAACTTTAACATCCAAACATCCTCTCTTCTTTTCCTAACTGATAACTTGTCCAAATTTGGACATAAAAAAATAAAAAATGGAAAAGTCCATTTTTTATTGCTAGGTCTCCACGTATTATAACCAAGACTTATAGAAAAAGAAAGTATCCAATGGATACTTTCTGAAAATTACACCGTTTTATAAAAATTATTGAGTGATTTTTTCCAAACTTTCACCTAAAAGGTTCAAGCGTGTTTCCCATTCAATTTCAGTCAAACCTGTTTCTTTTACATAACGATTCTTAACATGAGCGCGACACTCTGCTGAACAACCACGTACATACTTAGCCTCATTTTCCTCTGAGGTTAAAATACGACGATTACAAAATGGATTAGCACAATTGACATAACGCTCACAAGGCTCACCATCAAACCAATCTTTACCGACTACAACGTGTTCATTATGATTAATTGGTACCCCAATTCGTTCATCAAAGACGTACATCAGACCGTCCCACAAATCACCACGAACCTCAGGATCACGGCTATATGTAGCAATCCCACCATGCAATTGTCCAACATCTTTAAACCCTTCTCGCACTAACCAACCAGAGAATTTTTCGCAACGTATTCCCCCTGTACAATAAGTCACGACACGTTTGTCCATAAATTTTTCTTTATTGTCTTGAATCCATTGTGGTAACTCTCTAAAATTACGAATATCTGGACGAACAGCGCCTCTAAAATGACCTAAATCATATTCGTAATCATTACGCGCGTCAATCACTACTGTATCTTCATCTTCCAACGCATTTCTAAACTCTTTTGGTGACAAATAAGCTCCCGTTAAACTTAATGGATTGACATCTTCTTCTAAATCTAATGAAACAATCTCTTCTCGTGGTCTAACATGCAATTTTTTAAAAGCATGTCCTTCTGCTTGATCCACTTTAAACAACATTTTTTTAAAGCGACGGTCATTATGCATATAGGTCATATATTTTTCAGTATCCTCTGTTAAACCTGATAACGTCCCATTAATACCTTCTCTTCCCACTAAGATACGACCTTTTAACCCCAATGCTTTACATACTTCCAAATGAGTTTTAGCAAACTCATCTGGATTTTTAATTGCTGTATATTGATAATATAAAATTACTTGATAATTACTCAACGATTATCCCTCCTAAAATTGTTCATTAAAATTATAATCTAACTAACTCATAACAGCAATTTTATTGCTCACTTCACAAAGCTTTTTTAAGGGTCTTTTTTTAGCAAAAAAATTATTCCACTATTTATAGTTGACTAAAGCTAAGATTGTCGTTACTCTAAATAGGAACTATTTTTAATGAGAATTACCTTCTACGACTAAATTTAGGAGCGATGGCTGATGTTTTGGAAAGAAATAAAAAAACAATTTAAACTATTTGATGGCATCATTATCATTGCCTTAATTATCTTATCTTTTTTACCTTATGTTATTTTCAATTCGCAACAGCGCGATACCCCAATCAAAAGTGATGAAATGACTGCTGTTGTTTCAATCGATGGAGAAGAAGTCGATCGCTTTATTTTGGCAAAAGATACTCCCTATCAAGAAAAAACCTACCGACCTAAAAAAAAGCAGTATAATATTGTTGAAATTAAAGGCACAAAAATTAGGGTGCGAGAAGATAACAGCCCCGATCAAATTGCAGTTCACACAGGATGGATTAGCAAGCCTGGTCAAACATCTATTTGTTTACCACATCGTTTAGTTATTGAAATTATCGGTGTGCCAGACGAAGAAGAAGACATGATTTTAACCTATTAAAAAGAACCTAACGGCTAAACAGTTAGGTTCTTTTTATTAATCTTTAATTGGCAACAATAATCGTAAACCATTTAAGATAACTAAAATAGTGCTACCTTCATGGGCAATTACACCTAGAGGTAAGTTCATTTTGCCAAAGATATTTAAAACAACTAGCAATAGAATAACTGCTAATGAGAAATAAATATTTTGCCAAACAATTTTATCTAAACGTTTAGCTACTCTATGTGCATAACTTAATTTTGTTAAATCATTTTGCATTAAAACAGCATCTGCCACATCTATAGCTATATCTGTTCCCTCACCCATTGCAATCCCAATGTCTGCTTGAACTAAGGCTGGAGCATCATTGACACCGTCACCTAACATTGCAACAGGTCCATAAGCTGCTTGTTGTCCTTTGACTATTTCTGCTTTATTTTCAGGTAAGACATTCCCAATTACTTCGTCCATTCCCAACTGTTTACCCACTGCTTGTCCAGTTCTTTCAGCATCCCCTGTAATCATAGTTGTATGGATACCTTGTGTTTGTAAATAACTAATAACTTTTTTAGCAGCTTCATTAGGGACATCCATCATTGCAATTAAGCCTTTAACTTCCTCATTTTCAGAAAAATAAACGACTGTTTTCCCTTCATCGGCATAACGTTGGTTTAATAACACGACATCATTCGGAATATCAGTGAAACTGGCTGGTTTCCCAATACGATAAGCTACACCGGCGTAATTTGTAACCAACCCTTTCCCAATTTGATTTTCCACATCTAAATCAAGCTCGTCCTGAGAATCAAATTTTTCTAATATCGCATTAGCTAATGGATGATTCGCAGTTTTTTCCATACCAACAATAATATCAATATAAGCTTGTTCCGCTTCTTCAGTTTCAAAGAAATAATCTGTCACTTGAGGTTTACCTTCAGTCAATGTTCCCGTTTTATCAAAGGCAATTGCTTTAACTTCTACTAAGTTTGATAGATACGCTCCCCCTTTAAATAAAACACCTCTCTTTGCCAAGTTAGACACCGCAGATAAAGTTGCCGGAACAGCACTAGCAGCTAAAGCACAAGGTGAGGCTACTGTTAAGAAGACCATCCCTCGATAAAAACTTTCACGCCAGTCCCAAGAGAAAATAACAGGACCAAGTAAAATAAAAATAGGTACTAATACTAAAACTGTTTTGACATAGGTAGGTTCTAACTTTTGAATTCGAGTGGCTGTTTTAGTCAGATTAGACTGCGATTGATTCACTAATTCTAAAATCTTAGAAAATACTGTTTCGCTACTATCTTTCGTTACTTCCATTGTAAATGACCCTGTCCCATTCATCGTACCCCCAAAAACTTCATCACCTTCTGTTTTCTCTCTTGGGATACTTTCTCCGTTAATAGCGGATTCATCAATTGAGCTATAACCTGCCAAGATACGCCCATCAGTCGCAATTTGATCGCCATTTAAAACTTGTAATTGATCGCCAATCTTTAATTCAGAGACCGCTACAATTTCAGTACTACCATCAGCCTTTAATAAACGGGCTTCAGTCGGGTTAAGCTCCATTAAATTAGTAATTTCTCGACGGCTTTTTCCTTCCGCATAATCTTCTAAAAAGTGCGCTGCTGCAAAAATAACAATTAATAAAGCACCTTCTTGAAAATCCCCAATAATCATAGCACCAAGTGCTGCCAGTGTCATTAAAATATGGACGTTAGGTGTAAATTTACCTTTGGCTTTAGTTGCCGAAATCGTATCCATCACACCTTCTTCAATAATGTGGTAACCAGCAAACAACATCGCTACAACATATAACATATTTTTAACTAAACCTGCATCTATAAATAATGCTAAAATAAATGCTGCTAGACCAACAAAAAATAAAATAACCGGTAATTTTCCATGGTCATGTTCATGACTATGACTGTGCTCATTAGTCTCATTGTGTTGACATGTCATAAAAATCCCTCTCCCTCATTTCAATATGATTAACATATGAATTTTTTTTCATATGTTAATCATACAATAACTTAATTAATTGTGCAAATGATAACACAAAAAATAGACAATAAAAAAAACTACCTTAATTTGGTAGTTTAAAAAATCACACCTATTGCAAATAAAATAGCATAAAAAATCATCGTTACTGCTAAATTTTTAATAGCTAGAGGAAACGTTTCCGTTTTTATTTGTTTTTTTGAAAAAGCAAGCGTATTTTTATAAATCAAAGGAAAAATAAGCCACATACCTAATATTAAAACGGGAACTATGTTAGTCAACACCGCAATAGTTGAAAAAACAAACGGAGCTAACGCTAAAAACCAAAATAAGCGAAGTGCTCGTTTTTTACCAATATATGATACCAGTGTATGACGATTGTTTAAAATATCTTCTTCAACATCGCATGTGTTATTAGCCAACATTAAATTAGCAATTGCAAAAACTGCCGGTAAGGCCATAACTAAAACACTCCCAGCTAATTGCCACGTAAAAGGAGTGACATCATAAATATTTAGATAAACACAAATCAAGGGAATAATATAACCCATGGCTAAACCTGAAGCGACCTCTCCTACCGGCATACTAGATAATGGTTTAGGTCCTGCAGAGTAAAAAATACCTACCGAATAACTAATAATCCCTAACCATAAAATTACCCAACTTGTTTGAGAAGCTAGATAAATCCCAATACCAGCAGAAATAACAATAAAACTAATCATTATGTTTCTAACTAAAGGTAGTGAGAGTTTTTCCCGCCCAATAATATTCGTTTCTTCTTTATAATCATGTACATCTGTTGCATTATGATAATCCATATAGTTATCTAAGATATCGACTGCCATATTAAATAATAACATTGCGATAAAAAACATTAACATATTTCCTAGATAAAGTTGTTTATAATGATACCAACTGTATGCCATTCCCAAAATAAATGGAAACACACTGGCAGTTTTTGCTTTCATTTCAACTAATTCAGCAAAAATCTTCCAACTCATTCTATCCCTACTTTCTACACCTTTTTTAACATTACTTTAATCCCCTAAAAACAACCTATCCCATTGGCAAAACTTTTAATCTGAATCAATTGACACAAAGTTAATTTTAAGCTAAATTGGAATTAGTGTAAAGAATATTGCAGGAGGCCGACTATGGCGATTCATCCATTATGGGATAAGTACCCAATCATTCAAAAAGAATTACTCGAAACACAAAAAATTATGAATCAAACGGTCAAAATTCGCAATAAAGAAATGACCGAAGCATTACAGTTATTTTTTCAATCAGGTGGTAAATTATTGAGACCTGCCTATTTCCTAATATTTACAAAATTTGGTAAAAGTCCTTCAACAAAAAGACAATACCAATATGCTGCTTCTTTAGAAGTACTACATGCTGCTACTTTGGTCCATGATGATATTATTGACAATTCACCAGTGCGTAGAGATCAACCCTCAATCCAAGCTACTTTCGGAAAAGATATTGCTGTATATGCAGGTGATTTTTTATTTACTGTTTACTTTCAACTGCTTGCGGCCTCTTCACAAGATGTCAGCTCACTTGAACGTAACGCCTTAAATATGAAAAAAATTTTGATAGGCGAATTAGATCAACTTCATTTAAAGAATAATACTAAGATTACAATCAAACAATATTTACAACATGTACAAGGGAAAACCGCACAACTGTTCCAATTAAGTTGCTATGAAGGTGCCCGCTTTGCTGGTAGCTCCTTACGCGTTCAAATATTAGCTCAGCGGATAGGGTATAATATTGGAATGGCTTTCCAAATATTAGATGATGTTTTAGACTATTCTTCAACTGAAGAAACCTTACACAAGCCTGTCTTAGAAGACATTCGTAATGGTAACTACACTTTACCTTTGATTTATGCCATGCAAGAGAATCCTCAGGCTTTTAGTCTATTAGAGACGAAAGATAACCTAAGTGATCACGACATTAAACAATTAGTCGCCGCGATTTCTCATTATAAAGGAATTGAAAAAGCACAAGCTCTGGCTACTCGTTATACGGATAAAGCTTTAAGTGAAATTAATAAATTGCCTGATATTCCTGAAAAAAAACAACTTATTGATTTAACAAAAAAATTATTACATCGTGAAGATTAAAAAATACCACCTAGCTACTAGGTGGTATTTTTAACTATAAATAAAAGGTAATTCTTCATCTTGATTAATAACTTTTGTCAATCTCAAGTACAAATTCAAATAATCATTTAACAGTGTGTAGCCTTGTAGCTTATAATATGTTCTAGCATCTGTCACATAACCTGATAAAATGAATTTTGGTCTGACTGTAATTGACAAATCGGTTAATAATAAATCTAAATGTGCCATATATGGTTCTATCATCATAAAGAAACGTTTATCTTCCGGTGCTTTAACAAATTCACTCACCTCTAACCACTGGTTTGGCAATAAAGTAATCCGTTGTCTATAATAATAAAATGATTCTTTCGACATATATCTTTTTTTATTAGCAATTGTTTTATTTTGAGATTTTCTAAATAGTTCTAATATTTCTTGTTCCATTTCTGTTTTTGTCACAATGCTCTCTTCTTTAGAAAAATATTTTTCCCGATTTCTCACAAGTAAAAAATCCTCTGAATAAACTTCCTCATCTTCTAAATCTAAACTATTTAGATTGTCTAAGGTAGGCATTTTAGCAATTGGTTTGATAACAAGTTTGCGGTGTAGATCCTCTAAGCGTTCCTCATCAGTTTTTTTGCTTAGCCAAGGATAAGTTGCGACCAACTGAGCATCTCTTTGTTGGTAAAAACGTAATTTTTTATCTAAACGTTCGTAATCACTTAAAACTTCTTCTAAGCACACTTTAAATAATTTAGCACTTTTTTTCTTTAATTCGGTCACCCTAGCAGAATCATCTTCATCAGCAATAACAAAATAAGTCACCAATGAGAATCTCTCATCATCACTCCACTCATAATACACCTCATGCAAAGGAAAATCAGAAAAATAACTCCCCCAATAAGCAATTAAACGATAACTAGCTGGAATAAAAAGCTCTCTTGGAACAGCCTGACGCTGACATGCTATCACCAGCTGACTCAAACGAAAATCATCTTCTGCTGATTTTCTTAACACAACGGTATTATCTTTATCTCTTTTTTTAGCTAATTGATACACTTTGGATTTTATCGAAATTGCTTCTTCTAACATAACACCAATCTCATCCTTTCTAAAAAAATCTACTCTAATTTATCAAAAAATACGGTTTATTTATTCTTTTTATAAAATAATGTCATATGACTAACAACTAAGAGCATATACTATTATACTACCTATATGTGTGGTAGATGTACAGAAGTTTTTTATCATAACAGCTGTTTTACAATTAAAACATGATAGCACTTTTATCTTAAGTAATTCTTACTTTAAAATATAAAATCAACTCTTTCAAATAACACTTTTCATCTAAAAAAAACAGCACTCCCCTAATTAACTAAGTAATTAGGGGAAGTGCTTTATTGATAATCTAAGCTTAGTAAGTGACGATAATGCTTATTGTTAGCTTTTAAATGATTCGGACTACCATCCATCATAATATGCCCATCTTCTAGAAAAATAACACGATCAGCATGATCTATTGCTAACAAGTGATGGGTTATCCAAATAACTGTCTTGTCTTTTAATACCTTAAAGACGGTATCTAATAAAGCACGCTCTGTGATTGGATCTAAACCAATCGTCGGCTCATCGATAATAATAATTGAAACATCTTGTAATAAAATTCTTGCTAAAGCAATTCTTTGTTGCTCACCACCAGAAAAACGTTTTCCGCCTTCTTCAACTAAGGTGTCAGCACCTTGAGGTAATTGATCAATGACTGACTTTAGTCCCGCGCGCTCAATCGCTTCTAAAACTTCTGCATCAGTGGCATTAATATTGCCTAAGCGGACATTATTTAAAATGCTTGTATTAAATAAATGAGGCGCCTGGTTTAACACACCAATATAATCTGACATCTCAGTTAACTGAATCAACTCTTTTTGACCAACGACTATTTTTCCTTCTTTAGGAAGTAAATCGCCACGGATTAATTTTGCTAAGGTTGTTTTACCAGTACCACTCTTCCCTAACACTGCCACAGTACTACCTGCTTCAACAACTAAAGACAACCTATCTAAAATTTTCTTTTCTGAGCCATCGTAATGAAAGCTAACTCCCTCAATAGCCACTGAACTATCGACTAATTCGATAGAGTCTGGATGAATAGCTAGTTCTTCTTCGACAACGGTTGGCAATTGATGAAAGTGCTGAACAGAATCTTCATACATTGGTAACTCTGTCACCCCTTGACTGATAGGCCCAAAAGCATCCATCAATGGAAATAAAGCTAAGACAAATGCGGCAACCCAATTTAACCCCTCGGTCCCTCGACCATAAAAATAGAGTCCTGCCCAACAAAACATAGCAACAACAATTCCTCCAAAAACTAATTGAACCAACATATCTTGTCTACGTGTATATTGGTTCAACTTACGATCTTCGATACGGACACTTTTTTCCGCGCTATTATAGCGTGTTAAAAATTCATCATAACGACCACTATATTGCCAGTCACCAATCCCTAAAACCGAATCAGTTAATTGATTATACAAAACGTGACGTTTAGCTTTACGACGGTAGACACGAGCACGGTTAATTGCAACCGAAACTAAGGGTAGAAAAATAATTAAAATACCCATCAGCAATGCCATTAATAAAGCAAATGGTATCGAGAAAAAACCTAACATCACCACAATTATAACGTAAAGTAACAACCCAATTAAAGTGGGGAAAATCGTTCTCAAATATAAGTTTTGAATATGTTCAATATCTTCGGCTAAAATTCCTAAAATATTACCTGTTTGAAATTCTGATTTTGAACGATTCGCTCTTGATTCCAAAGCACGATATAATTTTAAGCGAATATCTGATGTCATTTTTAATACCCAATTATGACTACCTAAACGCTCAGCATAACGAAATGTTGGGCGACCTATTCCAAAAGCTCTAGTTAGGACAATTGGAACGTAGACAACTAATACATTCCAAGGACGTGAAGCTGATTTACTAATTAAAAAACCAGAAGTAAACATCAAAGCACTCCCACAAAAGAATGTCAGTAGACCTAAGAATAAAACTAATGCTAATAGTTTTTTATATTTTTTAAAATAAGGACGAACCCAAGTATCTTGTTTCGATAACAATAAGCGTGCTTCCTTAGTTGCTTGTTTCATCTGTTGGTTTACCTCCTTCAATTTCAGTTACAAATTGGCGATAAATGCCTTGTTTTGACATTAACTCTTCGTAAGTTCCCTGATCAACAATTTGTCCACCCTCCATGACTAAAATATAATCCATCTCTTTCATCCAATGCAAGCGATGTGTCGCAAAGAAAACTAATTTATCTTTCAATAATGGTAAAATAGTGGCCTTCAATTCTGCTTCTGTCTCAATATCCAAGTGCGCCGTTGGTTCATCAAATAACATAACTCGACGACTGCTATCTAAAAAGGCCCTTGCCAACGCCACACGTTGCATTTGACCACCGCTTAGCATTTGACCAGCTTCCCCAATTACCGTCTCTAAACCTTCAGGAAGCTCTGTCAATAAATCAGCCAATCCTGCTTGGGACATTGCTTGAAGAACTTCTTCATCGCTTGCCTCTGGCATATAGAAGTTAATATTTTCTCTTAAACTTGCATGAAAAATATAAGGATCTTGTGGGATATAGAATAATTGATTTTGCCAATCAGGCTGATTAAGATGACGGTAATTTTTATCATTAATTGTTAAATGAGTCTCTTTAGTACTTGATAAAAATCCTCCCAAAAGTTTGATTAAAGTCGATTTTCCTGAACCTGACAGACCAACTACGCCAATCTTACCAAACCCTTGCCACTCAAAATTTAGCTGACTGAGAGCATTTTTAGTAATTGCCTTATCATAGCTCACTTCAGTTCCTTTTAATACGATTTTACTAGCCTCTGACCATTCTTTAACAGGCTCTTGATTAGTTGTATCATTAATTGGGTCATCAAGGTTTAAGACCGCAAAAATGCTTTTTAAAGTGTTGCCACCATTTAGAGTTGCATGATAATCATTTGAAAAATCACGAATTGGTAAAAAGAAATCTGGAGCTAATATTAATACTGTTAATGCTGGAAATAACGGCATTAACCCTTCAATAAGACGTAGGCCTAGAAACAGAGCAATTACTGCAACTGATAGGGTTGTAAAAAAATCCAGAGCAAAAGTAGATAAGATAGCAATTTTTAAAGTGCTCATTGTTGCTTTCCGATAATTTTCACTAACATTAAATACATTCTTACCATAACGTTTGCTTAGACCCAGTAAATTTAAAGTTTCTAAGCCTCGTAAGGAATCTAAGAAGTGATTACTTAACAATTGGTAACCTTCATATTGTTTATCTGCCTTTGCTCGTGCCGCATAACCAAGTACAATCATAAAAATAATAATAATTGGAAACACAATTAATAATGTAATCCCTGCTTTTAAATCCTGAGTAAAGACAAAAATCAAAATAATCCATGGCACTATCATCATATTAGTAATTTTAGGTAAGATGATAGTTATATAATTTTCGATTTGGCTGATTCCTTCAATCGCCATTGTTACCATGTTACCAGTACCTTCTTTTTGAACAAAATTAGGTCCTAAAGAAAATATTTTCTTCAATAGTTTTTGGCGAATAATTTTTGACTGCTCATAGGCATAGCTATCGAGTGTCTTATCGCGGAAAAACTGACCTACTTGACGCAAAATAAAACAAATAAAAAACAATGAAATATTCAACAACTGCGACTTAACCGTCGCACCATTCCACAAGTTACTAATTCCTTTAGCAAGAAAGTAAGCTTGGCCGATAATCAAAAGAGCTTGCAAGACAGCAAGTCCTGCAAGCCCAATTAAAATCGGTTTAATTTTATTGATCTTAAAAATATTTTTATCAATCATTAGAATTATCCCTCGATTTTTTCGGTATTTATTCTCTTTCTAAACACATAGTATGACCAAATAAAGTAGCATAAAACAATTGGTAACAAGATTGCTGTTACGATTGTCATAACTTTTAACGTGTAAGGTGTGCTTGCTGCATCTACAATTAATAAATCTCTTACAGCATCAGCAGAGCCAATCATAACACGTGGGAACATACCATTAAATAATAAAATAACAATTCCCGCTAAAATACCACCTGTTCCTAAAAATGACACTAACTCTTTGTCTTTGTAAGTACCTACTGCAGCAACTACCGCACTAGCAATAATCGCAAGTAAAATAATTAAAGTTGATACTGGACGTTTATCGAAGAAATCTGTATTTGACCATAATAATAAAGCAAATACGACTAGGCCAACAAACAAGACTGGATAAAGACGTTTCGCAACATGTTGAGCACGGTAACGAATTGGACCTTTAGTTTTAAGTCTAATATAGTTCAAACCGTGTAAGAAACATACTAAAGTAACAGCAACACCACCAACTACGGAGAAAACATTTACATAGTCGCCAAAACTAGCATAGATATTTTTATCTTCAGCAATTGGCATTCCACGAACTAAACTTGTAAACATTAAACCAAATAAGAAGGGGGTTAAGGTACTACCAATAAAGGTTGCCCATTCCCAAAAATTACGGCCACGATCTGATTCCATATGATGACGAAACTCAAATGAGACTCCTCGTAAAATCAAGCCAAATAAAATTAAGAATAAAACAATGTAATACCCACTAAATAATGTCGCGTACCACTCTGGAAATGATGCGAATAAAGCACCACCAGCAGTAATCAACCAAACTTCATTCGCGTCCCAGACAGGTCCAATAGTATTAATCAATGCATCACGCTCATGACGATTTTTTGCTAATAACTTAACTGACATCCCCACACCAAAATCAAAACCTTCTAGAAAGAAGAAACCGGTGAAAAGAACACCAATAATAATAAACCATAATAACTCTAAAGTACTCATATTAGAATGCCTCCTTTGATAGAGGATCTGTTGCTTCGATTTCTTTTTCTTCTGCATATGGACCGTATTTTGCTGTACGTTGAACTAAGAAAACTAATACTCCACCTAATAAAGCAAAAATTAAGAAATACATAATATTAGAGAACAATAATTGAGGAGCTGTTACACTTGGTGAAACACTGTCTGCAATTGTGAACAAACCATAAACAGTCCAAGGGAAACGACCTAACTCAGTAATTAACCAACCTGATGTGTTAGCAATAAAGGGTGCAAATGTACATAGTGACATAATTACCATTAGCCATTTCATTTTTTGTAGTTTGTCATTTCTTAATAAGACTAGACCGACAACTGATAATAAGGCCATTAAAGAACCAAAACCGGCCATGAAACGGAAACTCCAGAATAAGGCATTAACAGGGACATAATAATCCATTTCGTCACCATATTTAGCTTTTAATTCTTCATTGATAGTGTTCATCCCTTTAAAACTACCTTCATGTGAACTCCCCAGAATACTTAATAAATAAGGAATCTCAATAGATGGTCCTTCTTCATTCGTTTTTTCATTCATTAGTCCCATGATTTTCCATGGTGCAGGATCCTCTGTATCTTCATAGATCCCTTCTGTTGCTGCGAATTTCATTGGTTGATCTTCAATAATTGCCTGTGTTTGTTCATGTCCGACTGCAATCGTAGCAATAGAGAAGATTAAACCTAATACTAAACCAATTTGCATTGATTTTTTAAAAAAGTTTGTGTCTTCTTTACGTAACATTTTCCAAGCCGAAATCCCAACAATAACAAAAGCACCTGTTACGAAAGCTCCAAAAATTACATGTGGGAACTCCATCCATAATTGATGATTTTTAAGTAGTGCTGAAAAACTTTCTAATTCAGCGCGTCCTGTTACCTCATTAATTTTAAATCCAACTGGATTTTGCATAAATGAATTTGCTGCTAAGATCCATAAAGCTGACAAAGTTGAACCGAAAGCTACTAACCACATAAAGACAACATGGACTTTAGGACTTACCTTATCCCAAGTAAATGACCATAGGCCAATAAATGTTGATTCCATGAAGAAAGCTAATAAGGCTTCAACTGCAAGGGGTGCCCCAAAGATATCTCCCATGAATCGTGAATATTCAGACCAGTTCATACCAAATTGGAATTCCTGAATAATTCCTGTTACTACACCGACTGCAAAGCTTAATAGGAAAATTTTTCCCCAAAATTTTGCCATGTCTTTGTATACTTCATCTTTCTTTACAACGTACATAGTTTCCATAATAGCTACTGCCAGCCCTAAACCGATTGATAACGGAACAAATAGGAAATGGAAGACCGTGGTCATCGCAAACTGGATTCTAGCTAAGGTTAATATATCCATCTAAAGAACCTCCTCTATTCAATTTTTATCTATATAATAATTATTATTATTACCTAACTATTATAATCCATAATAACTAAAAGTAAACCGTCCTTGCTGATAATTATTTGGATTAACTTCTGATTTAACGCAAGGTGACAAACTCTTCTGCCGCTGTGGGATGAATCGCGATGGTTGTGTCAAAATCATGTTTAGTTGCTCCCATTTTAATAGCAACAGCAAACCCTTGTAACAGTTCATCCATGCCTATACCAATACCATGCAACCCAATAATCCGTTCTTCTTTACCTAAACAGATTAATTTAACTGTGGCTTTCACTTTTCTTTCCTGTAAGGCATATTGCATTGGGTTGAACTGGGAAGTATAAATTGTTAGCTGAGTGTCATCATGCAGCTCACGAGCTGCCGATTCTGTTAAGCCAACTGTACCAATTGGCGGATGGGTAAAGACCACTGTAGGGATGTTATTGTAATCCACCTTAGCATCTGTCTGACCATTAAATAAACGATCTGCAAGACGTCGCCCTGCAGCAATAGCAACTGGTGTTAATTCTGCTTTACCTGTGATATCACCAATAGCGTAGACTCCTTTTTGATCAGTTTCCTGATAATCATCTACCCTTAAGTAACCCTTATCAGTTAGCTTAACACTCGTCTGCTCTAAATTAATTGCCTCAATATTCGGTTTACGCCCAATCGCCCAAATAACTTGATCTACTTCTAAGGATTGACCATTTTCAAAGCTTAACTTAAGAGTACCATCTGCTAACTTTTCAACTGCTTGAGGAGTTGAGTTAGGGTACATCTTAATACCTTCTTGTTCATAGATAGACACCATCGCTTCTACAATTGTCTGATCAAAACTACGTAAAGGCATTGCTTTACGGTAAGCTAAATGAGTATCCGAACCTAAACCATTCAACACACCCGCTAATTCAACAGCAATATAACCTGCCCCGACAACTGCCACTCGTTTAGGCAATTCTGTTAAGTCAAAGAATCCATTGGAATCTATTCCTAATTCTTTACCAGGTATATCAGGAAGCTTAGATTGTCCACCAGTTGCAATTACAATATGCTCTGCTGTAAAAGTTTGGTTGTTTACTTCAATGATATCATTGGACGTAAAACGTGCATATCCTCTAACTACAGTCACGCCATTAGATGCTAAACCTGAATCGTACAGCCCCCTTAAGCGTTCAATATAAGCTTCTCTATTGTTAACAAGTTGACTAAATTCAAACTTTTCTAATGACACATCTATGCCATAACTTGAGGCATCCAACAATAAATTTTCTCTAAGTTGTGCCGCATTCCACATCACTTTTTTGGGAACACATCCAACATTTACACAAGTTCCACCTAGATGTTGCCCTTCAATTAATAGTACTTTAGCTCCATGCATACCCGCACGATTAGCAGTAGCAATACCACCACTTCCCCCACCTATTACAATATAATCAAATTTTTCCATAAGATACTCCTTTCTACATACTCTCCTAAATTATACGTAAAATGTTCGTCATAAAGCAATTAATCTGTTTATAAAAAAAGCCCAGTCTAACACTGGACTTTTGTACCTATTTTTTTTTACGAATCATATCACCTGTTTTAACTGGTTGATTAACTGGCATTGTTAGAATCATCATTGGATTAGGTGCTTTTTCAATCATTTCACCCTCTTCATTCCACATTTTTTCAACTTTTTTCTCAAAGTGTTGGAATCCAGGACCATAAAATTCAATTTCATCACCTACTCTAAAATGATTTCGTTGACGAATAGTCGCCATACCTGTTGTTTCATCATAAGACATCACTTCACCTACAAATTTATATACAGGAATTTTACGGCGTTCACCAAATAACTGCTTTTCTTCAGTTGGCGTTTGATAATAAAAACCCGTGGCTAACTCACGTTGGGCAACCTTCCAAAGTTCATCAATCCATTCTTGCTTGCATTCATAATTTTCAGGGTCTGCCATGTAGCTATCCACTGCTTTTTTATACACGTTAGCAACTGTTGAAACATAATGAATTGATTTCATACGACCTTCAATTTTAAAACTATCCACACCGTTTTGAATTAAATCTGGAATATGTTCTATCATAGACATATCAACGGCACTCATAGAAAATGGCTCATCTTCAATTTCACCGGAAGTTAATAAAGAGCGATGCTCACCAGCATATGGCATATCAAATAAATCATACTTCCAGCGACAAGATTGTGAACAACCTCCACGGTTAGCATCACGTTTTGACATATGATTAGATAATGTGCAACGACCTGAATAAGAAATACACATAGCCCCATGAATAAAGGCTTCAATTTCAATATCAGTATTATTACGAATGGCTGCTACTTCTTCCATTGAGACTTCACGGGCTAACACGACACGTTCCAATCCTTCATTTTTCCAAAATTCTAATGTTTCATAATTAGTAGCAGAGGCTTGCGTTGATAAATGAATTGGTAATCCTGGAGCTTCCATAGCACAAATTTCAATCAAAGCAGGATCTGAGACAATCACAGCATTAATGCCGATTTCCCGTAATTTTCTAAAAAAATCACCTGCGCCTTGTTCGTCCCCTTCATGAGTAACCATGTTGGCTGCTACATAAACTTTAGCATCATACTCTTTAGCAAAAGCCACACCTTCGGCCATTTCCTCAAAGCTAAAATTACCCGCACGACTCCTTAAACCATATGCATCTCCACCAATATATACCGCATCAGCACCATAGTGTATCGCTGTTTTTAATTTTTCTAAAGTTCCAGCTGGAGCTAAAACCTCTGGACGTTTTAATATTTTTTTCATGATCTTAGTTCCTCCTTATTTCACTTCATCTGGATCCATCAAAAAGAACCCGGTATCTAAACTACGTTCTTGTGGATGTAGTACTATTACTTTTTCTAACAACTGATTTGCTACCTCAAGCGTCCACTCATCAGCTTCTAAAATACGGGCTGCTTGGACAAATAGTTTGGCAATATCAACTAGCTTACTACCTGGCGTATATATTCCATCTAATTTCCAATGAGTCAATCCAAGTTCAAATAGTTTGTCTAATTCTGTCATCAAGTTAACATCACTGTCGGCAAAAATATGAGTGCCGTGACTATCTTCATAGACAGAATAATGCGTTTCTTCTTTTTTAGGCTCAGATAAAAACAAGCCACGTTCCTTACTTGTATCATCCTCACTTTTAATATAGGAAAAGAAATTTTCAACTAACGGTCGTTTAGATTGATGAATACATGTTGCTCCATAAACTAATATCTCACCGAAAATATCTAACTGTTTCGTCATATCAACTAATTCTAAATAAGGTACTTCTCTGGCAATAACCCCGCCAATTGCTCCTCTTTTTCCCCAAAAATTAATTTGACGGGCACTGGTAACTAAAGTATGGGCATCATAAATAAAAGGAAGTGCTAACTTTTCCTTCTGTAAAACATAAATAACTCCTGTATCACCCACTGTAATTTGGTCAACCCCAATATCGACTAGAAATGTCAGATATTCTGGAATCAACGTCATTTTTTCAGGATGCATTATACCATTAACTGCTATCGTTGCTTTTTTATTATAAGAATGAGCTAATTCTACTAATTCTTTTTGTTCTGCTCTTGAAAAGTACCCAGGCAGGCGTAAGCCAAATGCTTCATCACCAAAATAAATATTATCAACCCCACAAGCAAGTAATTCTCTAGCTTGGGCAACTGATTCGACTGTTGATGTGATTTCAATTTTATTCATAAAAAAACCTCCTATTAAATTCAATCGGTTAAACGGGCTTAAAAATACGCAAAAAGCTGGTAGGAGCTTTGGTTTTGCACCTACCAACTTATATTGTATTATTCGTTATTTACACCTTAAATACTAACCTTTTTCCACTGTATTTTCAAGTGTTTTTTCAGATACCGTAACGTTTATCTTACCTTTACTAGAGCCAATCGTGACGGTATCACCCCTTGATATTTGACCTAGAAGTAATGCTTCGCTTAGACGATCCTCTACTTCTTTTTGCAGGGCTCTTTTAATTGGGCGTGCCCCATACTCTGGGTCAAATCCTTCTTGAGCAATAATATCTAAGGCTGCCACAGTAAATTTAAGACTAATATTTTGTACTTGTAAGCGACTAACTAATGACTTACTTAAAATTTTTACTATTTCACGTAATTCTTTTTGATCCAAGGAATGAAACACAATTGTTTCATCTATCCGGTTAAGAAATTCTGGTTTGAAAGCTTTTTTTAGTTCTTCTAAAATTTTAGAAGACATCGCTTTATGGTCAGTTTGAATATTTTTAGCATTAAATCCAACCGATTTTTCCTCTTTTAAAGCAGTTGCTCCAATATTAGATGTCAAAATAATAATCGTATTTCTAAAATCTACCTTACGTCCCTTAGTATCTGTCAAATAACCATCATCTAACACTTGCAACAAGATATTAAAGATGTCTGGGTGTGCTTTTTCAACTTCATCTAACAAGATAACCGAATATGGTTTTTGACGAATTTTTTCAGTCAATTGACCACCCTCATCATAACCAACATAGCCTGGAGGGGAACCAATTAAACGGCTTGTTGCATGTTTTTCCATAAATTCAGACATATCAACCCGAACAAGGGCCTCCTCTGAACCAAAAACAGATTCAGCTAACGCTTTAGCAAGCTCAGTCTTCCCAACACCTGTTGGACCTAAGAACATAAAGGAACCAATTGGACGTTTAGGATCTTTCAATCCACTACGTGCACGACGGGTTGCACGAGCAACTGCACTAACAGCCTCTTTTTGTCCAATCACACGTTTATGCAACTCATCTTCTAGATTAATAAGACGCTCGCTTTCTTTTTTCTCTAATTGTCTTAGGGGGATGTTAGTTGTTTGAGAGACAATCTCCGCAATATCTTCTGCACTCACTTCCAACTCATAACTAGACTCACGGATTGCTAATTCTTCTTCATATTTTTCAATTTTCTTTACTTGCAACTTTTCTTTTCTACGTAAATCAGCTGCCAATTCAAAATCTTGTTCATGTAAGGCGACTTCTTTTTCTCTTAATATTTCTTCATATTTCTGACGCATTTTTGTACGTTTCGACACTTTATTGGCTTTAGCCAAACGAACTTTAGCACTAGCCTCATCAATTAAGTCAATTGCTTTGTCTGGTAATTGACGTTCTGTCATATAACGCGTCGACAAATGGACAGCAGCCTCAACAGCCTCTTCACTAATAGCCACTTGATGGTGCCTTTCATAATATTCCCGTAAGCCAATTAAAATTTCAACGGCCTCTTCTTCACTAGGTTCTTCAACAAGTATTTTAGCAAAACGTCTTTCTAAGGCAGCATCTTTTTCAATATATTTTTGATACTCATCTAGTGTTGTTGCTCCGACAGTTTGAATCTCACCTCTAGCCAAAGCAGGCTTCAATATATTAGAAGCATCTATTGCTCCTTCAGCTCCCCCAGCACCGATTAAGGTATGTAATTCATCAATAAATAAGATAACTTGTCCATCATGATAAATTTCTTCTATGATTTTTTTCATGCGATCTTCAAATTCACCACGATATTTAGTCCCTGCTACAAGCGACCCCATATCAAGCATCATTAAGCGTTTCCCTACCATATCATCTGGCACTTCTCCAGAAACAATTTTTTGTGCCAAACCTTCAGCAATTGCGGTTTTTCCCACACCTGGCTCACCTACAAGAATTGGATTGTTTTTAGTACGTCGACTTAGAATTTGAATCAAACGTTCAATTTCCTTGCTACGTCCTACTACAGGATCCATTTTGCTATCATAAGCTAATCTTGTTAAATCTCTAGCCAACATATCTAATGTAGGCGTCCCTTCTTGTGGCATTTGAGCTTGTCTTTGGGTACCACCTTTTTTCTGACCAATTTTACTAGTTTTAGATTCTGATACACCAATTTTTTTCAATGTATATTGTCTTGTTTTAGCAATATCTAAACCAAAATTTTTCAAAATTCTCACTGCTAAAATTTCTTCTTCACGCAATAAACCTAGTAAAATATGTTCTGTACCAATACAAGGTGCACCTAATCGCTTAGATTCATCACTAGCATAAGCTAGTACTTTCTTAGCTCTAGGTGAATAAGGTAAATACATCGGTGTAGTACCTGCTTTATGATTACCATAACCAATAATAGTTTCAATTTCTGCTCTTACGTAATCCTTACTTAAACCAGATTGACGTAATATCTTCCCGGCTATACCACCTTGCTCATTAATCAATGCACTCAACAAATGCTCTGTGCCAACTGATTGATGCTTAAAACTTTGAGCCTCTTCTTGCGCAATTAATAATACTTGTTTGGCTTTATCTGTAAACACTTCATCCATCATATAATTTACTCCTTCTCCTCATAACGAAGTCGTTCTATAATTATTTTAATCATGTTAGCTCTAATCATATCTTCTTTTTCTCTAAAATCTGCCTGTAGTATCTCGCTAGACATTAAACTATGCAGCAAAGCGCCTTCTCTTTTATTAATAATATCATAGTTATATAATTGCTGCAGGATAGCTGTCGCATCGTGCTGTGTTAATTTATTACCTACCACATTTTCTAACTCTGTTAAAATATCACCATGATGATTTAAGGTGATTTTTTTTATTCTAATATACCCTCCGCCACCACGCTTGCTCTCAACATTATAACCTTGAGCAACAGTAAAACGTGTCTTAATAACATAATTGATTTGGGAAGGTACACAGCTAAATTGTGAGGCGATTTCTGCTCTTTTTATTTCAATTTTATCTTTCTCCACCAAAATTTCTTTGATATATTCCTCAATTAAGTCGGATATATTTTGATTATCCATAAAATTAGCCTCCTAACTTTTTGACTATTTTTGACCTTAAACCTATTATACTAAATTCCTGATTTATAAGTAAAGAAAAAGCGGCCAGCATTCTCTTCTTAAATATGAAAAAAAGAGATAAGACAGAAGTCTTATCTCTTTTAATTAATTTTTATCGGGAAGACAGGATTCGAACCTGCGACCCCTTGGTCCCAAACCAAGTGCTCTACCAAGCTGAGCTACTTCCCGTTACCAAAAAAAAATGCACCCAAGAGGAGTCGAACCTCTAACCGCCTGATTCGTAGTCAGGTACTCTATCCAATTGAGCTATGGGTGCAAATAATATTTAAAAAATGCCGAGGACCGGAATCGAACCGGTACGGTGATTACTCACCGCAGGATTTTAAGTCCTGTGCGTCTGCCAGTTCCGCCACCCCGGCGTATTACAACTGGTCTTATAATACTTTTGTTATTAAGATAACAAAAGCGGAAGACGGGGTTCGAACCCGCGACCCCCACCTTGGCAAGGTGATGTTCTACCACTGAACTACTTCCGCAATCTAAAGAAAAAAAGAGAGTTTCACTCTCAAAATGCCGGCTAAAGGAGTTGAACCCTCGACCCTCTGATTACAAATCAGATGCTCTACCAACTGAGCTAAGCCGGCTAATAAATGCGGGTGAAGGGACTTGAACCCCCACGCCGTTAGGCGCTAGATCCTAAATCTAGTGCGTCTGCCAATTCCGCCACACCCGCATATAAATGATGACCCGTACTGGGCTCGAACCAGTGACCCTCTGATTAAAAGTCAGATGCTCTACCAACTGAGCTAACGAGTCATATGGAGGTTAACGGGATCGAACCGCTGACCCTCTGCTTGTAAGGCAGATGCTCTCCCAGCTGAGCTAAACCTCCATGGGATATTAATAATATCTAAGCGTGGCGACGTCCTACTCTCACAGGGGGAAACCCCCAACTACCATCGGCGCTAAGAAGCTTAACTTCTGTGTTCGGCATGGGAACAGGTGTATCCTTCTTGCCATCATCACCACACTCTTAGATATCTATTAAATTGAGTAATTGCTCACTCAAAACTGGATGTTAAAGCTTAATCAAAACATTCCTTGATCCTACGTTTAAATTCTTGGTTAAGTCCTCGACCGATTAGTACTAGTCCGCTCCATACATCACTGTACTTCCACTCCTAGCCTATCTACCTGATCGTCTCTCAGGGGTCTTACTTTCCGAAGAAATGGGAAATCTCATCTTGAGGGGGGCTTCACGCTTAGATGCTTTCAGCGTTTATCCCGTCCACACGTAGCTACCCAGCAATGCCCTTGGCAGAACAACTGGTACACCAGCGGTGTGTCCATCCCGGTCCTCTCGTACTAAGGACAGCTCCTCTCAAATTTCCTACGCCCGCGACGGATAGGGACCGAACTGTCTCACGACGTTCTGAACCCAGCTCGCGTGCCGCTTTAATGGGCGAACAGCCCAACCCTTGGGACCGACTACAGCCCCAGGATGCGACGAGCCGACATCGAGGTGCCAAACCTCCCCGTCGATGTGGACTCTTGGGGGAGATAAGCCTGTTATCCCCAGGGTAGCTTTTATCCGTTGAGCGATGGCCCTTCCATGCGGAACCACCGGATCACTAAGTCCGTCTTTCGACCCTGCTCGACTTGTAGGTCTCGCAGTCAAGCTCCCTTATGCCTTTGCACTCTGCGAATGATTTCCAACCATTCTGAGGGAACCTTTGAGCGCCTCCGTTACTCTTTAGGAGGCGACCGCCCCAGTCAAACTGCCCATCTGACACTGTCTCCCGCCACGATAAGTGGCGCGGGTTAGAATGGTCATAACACAAGGGTAGTATCCCACCAACGCCTCCTTCGATACTAGCGTACCGAGCTCTACGGCTCCTACCTATCCTGTACATGTGTCACAAACATTCAATATCAAACTACAGTAAAGCTCCATGGGGTCTTTCCGTCCTGTCGCGGGTAACCTGCATCTTCACAGGTACTAAAATTTCACCGAGTCTCTCGTTGAGACAGTGCCCAAATCGTTACGCCTTTCGTGCGGGTCGGAACTTACCCGACAAGGAATTTCGCTACCTTAGGACCGTTATAGTTACGGCCGCCGTTTACTGGGGCTTCAATTCTGAGCTTCGCATAAAGCTAACCCATCCTCTTAACCTTCCAGCACCGGGCAGGCGTCAGCCCCTATACGTCATCTTTCGATTTTGCAGAGACCTGTGTTTTTGATAAACAGTCGCTTGGGCCTATTCACTGCGGCTGGTCCGGAGACCAGCACCCCTTCTCCCGAAGTTACGGGGTCATTTTGCCGAGTTCCTTAACGAGAGTTCGCTCGCTCACCTTAGGCTACTCGCCTCGACTACCTGTGTCGGTTTGCGGTACGGGCAGTTGTATTCTAACTAGAAGCTTTTCTTGGCAGTGTGACATCAGAAACTTCGGTACTTTATTTCCCTCCCCATCACAACTTGTCCTTGAAGACGTAAGCATTTTACTCACATCAAGACTTGTTGCTTGGCCACACACTTCCAGTCGTGTGGATTTCTTAGCCTACTGCGTCCCTCCATTGGTCAAACAAATACTACTGGTACAGGAATATCAACCTGTTGTCCATCGCCTACGCCTATCGGCCTCGGCTTAGGTCCCGACTAACCCTGGGAGGACGAGCCTTCCCCAGGAAACCTTAGTCATACGGTGGACAGGATTCTCACCTGTCTTTCGCTACTCATACCGGCATTCTCACTTCTAAGCGCTCCAGTAGTCCTCACGATCTACCTTCAACGCCCTTAGAACGCTCTCCTACCAATGTACAAAAGTACATTCCACAGCTTCGGTAATATGTTTAGCCCCGGTACATTTTCGGCGCAGGGTCACTCGACTAGTGAGCTATTACGCACTCTTTAAATGGTGGCTGCTTCTAAGCCAACATCCTAGTTGTCTGTGCAACCCCACATCCTTTTCCACTTAACATATATTTTGGGACCTTAGCTGGTGGTCTGGGCTGTTTCCCTTTCGACTACGGATCTTATCACTCGCAGTCTGACTCCCGGATATGAATGGATGGCATTCGGAGTTTATCTGAATTCGGTAACCCGATATGGGCCCCTAGTCCAAACAGTGGCTCTACCTCCATCATTCTTAATCCGAGGCTAGCCCTAAAGCTATTTCGGAGAGAACCAGCTATCTCCAAGTTCGATTGGAATTTCTCCGCTACCCACAGCTCATCCCCGCACTTTTCAACGTACGTGGGTTCGGTCCTCCAGTGCGTTTTACCGCACCTTCAACCTGGCCATGGGTAGATCACATGGTTTCGGGTCTACGACAACATACTCAAGCGCCCTATTCAGACTCGCTTTCGCTACGGCTCCGACTCTTCATCTTAACCTCGCATGCTATCGTAACTCGCCGGTTCATTCTACAAAAGGCACGCCATCACCCATTAACGGGCTTTGACTTGTTGTAGGCACACGGTTTCAGGATCTATTTCACTCCCCTCCCGGGGTGCTTTTCACCTTTCCCTCACGGTACTGGTTCACTATCGGTCACTAGAGAGTATTTAGCCTTGCGGGATGGTCCCCGCGGATTCCGACGGAATTTCTCGTGTTCCGCCGTACTCAGGATACTCATAGGTGTGTGATCAATTTCGCCTACGGGGCTTTTACCCACTACGGCTGACCTTTCCAGGTCGATTCGACTATCCATCACAACTACCATATTTGAGTCCTACAACCCCAAGAAGCAAGCTTCTTGGTTTGGGCTCTTACCGTTTCGCTCGCCGCTACTAAGGTAATCGAATTTTCTTTCTCTTCCTGCAGGTACTTAGATGTTTCAGTTCTCTGCGTCTCACCTCATATACCTATGTATTCAGTATATGATGACAGCCTATGACAGCTGCCGGGTTTCCCCATTCGGAAATCTCTGGATCATAGCTTACTTACAGCTCCCCAAAGCATATCGGAGTTAGTCCCGTCCTTCATCGTCTTCTAGTGCCAAGGCATCCACCGTGCGCCCTTATTAACTTAACCTAATTTACTAACAATGTTGTTAGATTTTTGACTTCCACATGTAGCGATACATGCTCCATCAATCCTTTAAACAGCGTTTTGAACTTTGTTTAAAAACTCTTATGAATAGTACTAATGTACTTATCATCAACGCGGTGTTCTCGGTTTGTTTTGATTAATTATATCTTTAACTATCCAGTTTTCAATGAACAAATTAGTTGATAACTTTCGTTATCAATGGAGCCTAGCGGGATCGAACCGCTGACCTCCTGCGTGCAAAGCAGGCGCTCTCCCAGCTGAGCTAAGGCCCCTAAGTTTTAAGAGTAGACCTCTCAAAACTGAACAAAGTGACTTACCTGTAGGATTCCGTTATATTCCTTAGAAAGGAGGTGATCCAGCCGCACCTTCCGATACGGCTACCTTGTTACGACTTCACCCCAATCATCTATCCCACCTTAGGCGGCTGGCTCCAAAAGGTTACCTCACCGACTTCGGGTGTTACAAACTCTCGTGGTGTGACGGGCGGTGTGTACAAGGCCCGGGAACGTATTCACCGCGGCGTTCTGATCCGCGATTACTAGCGATTCCGGCTTCATGTAGGCGAGTTGCAGCCTACAATCCGAACTGAGAATGGCTTTAAGAGATTAGCTTGGCCTCGCGACCTTGCGACTCGTTGTACCATCCATTGTAGCACGTGTGTAGCCCAGGTCATAAGGGGCATGATGATTTGACGTCATCCCCACCTTCCTCCGGTTTATCACCGGCAGTCTCGCTAGAGTGCCCAACTTAATGATGGCAACTAACAATAGGGGTTGCGCTCGTTGCGGGACTTAACCCAACATCTCACGACACGAGCTGACGACAACCATGCACCACCTGTCACTTTGTCCCCGAAGGGAAAGCTCTATCTCTAGAGTGGTCAAAGGATGTCAAGACCTGGTAAGGTTCTTCGCGTTGCTTCGAATTAAACCACATGCTCCACCGCTTGTGCGGGCCCCCGTCAATTCCTTTGAGTTTCAGTCTTGCGACCGTACTCCCCAGGCGGAGTGCTTAATGCGTTAACTGCAGCACTGAAGGGCGGAAACCCTCCAACACTTAGCACTCATCGTTTACGGCGTGGACTACCAGGGTATCTAATCCTGTTTGCTCCCCACGCTTTCGAGCCTCAGTGTCAGTTACAGACCAGAGAGTCGCCTTCGCCACTGGTGTTCCTCCATATATCTACGCATTTCACCGCTACACATGGAATTCCACTCTCCTCTTCTGCACTCAAGTTCTCCAGTTTCCAATGACCCTCCCCGGTTGAGCCGGGGGCTTTCACATCAGACTTAAAGAACCACCTGCGCTCGCTTTACGCCCAATAAATCCGGACAACGCTTGCCACCTACGTATTACCGCGGCTGCTGGCACGTAGTTAGCCGTGGCTTTCTGGTTAGATACCGTCAAGGTGGGAACAGTTACTCTCCCACTTGTTCTTCTCTAACAACAGAGTTTTACGATCCGAAAACCTTCTTCACTCACGCGGCGTTGCTCGGTCAGACTTTCGTCCATTGCCGAAGATTCCCTACTGCTGCCTCCCGTAGGAGTCTGGGCCGTGTCTCAGTCCCAGTGTGGCCGATCACCCTCTCAGGTCGGCTACGCATCATCGTCTTGGTGAGCCATTACCTCACCAACTAACTAATGCGGCGCGGGTCCATCCTTCAGTGACACCCGAAAGCGTCTTTCATAGTTCTGCCATGCGGCAAAACCAATTATGCGGTATTAGCACCTGTTTCCAAGTGTTATCCCCCGCTGAAGGGTAGGTTACCCACGTGTTACTCACCCGTCCGCCACTCTTCTTATATAAAAGGTGCAAGCACCTTTCGAAGAAGCGTTCGACTTGCATGTATTAGGCACGCCGCCAGCGTTCGTCCTGAGCCAGGATCAAACTCTCAATAAAAGTTATGATTAAGACCGAAGTCTTTAGCTCATTAATGATTGCTAGCGAATTACTTCACTATACAGTTTTAATATAAAACTGATAAAAATTTTTGTGTTGTTATCTTACTAAAAGATAACATCCTACACGTTTGGTTCGTCTTACTTTGTTCAGTTTTCAAAGGTCTAAACTTTGTTGCTTTAGCAACTCATTCAGTATATCACGTTTAGTTGTTAGTGTCAACAACTTTTTTTGTGTTTTTGAATTTTTTGAAGTTTCAAATTGTAACTTCATTGCGTTAGCGACTTAGTTATAATATCATCAACCGTTGACAATGTCAACAATTAATTTTATTTTTTTGTTGTTAATTACGAAGTTAATCGACTTATTTAACAACTCTGTTATGTTAACATTTAAACAAATAAAAGTCAACATTTTCTTAAAGTTTTTTTTGATAAAATTTAAGATAACAGGTCTCTCTTGAAGACATTTATAAATATACCAAGTTCATAAATAAAATGCAAGACTTTTTTTAAAAAATTGAAAGTTTATTAACGATTTTATAAATTTATCAAAATTACATTTGATATTTTAGTTTTACGATTAGTTATTTGATACAATATTTATAATGTTTAATATAATATCTATTATATAGGAGGAACACATTTATGAAACTATTAGTTGTAGATGATGACAAAGAAATTGTAGAACTTTTAAGTATTTATATTCAAAATGAAGGCCACAGTGTTGTAAAAGCCTATGATGGGAAGGAAGCTCTAACAAAAATTAGGACTACCCCAGATATTGACCTAATGATTTTAGATGTAATGATGCCTAATATGGACGGCATGCAAGTTGTTAAAGAACTAAGAAAAGAGTCACAAATTCCAATTATTATGCTTACTGCCAAGTCAAATGACATGGATAAAATTCAAGGTCTCGTAGCTGGTGCGGATGATTATGTTACTAAACCATTTAATCCTTTGGAAATTATGGCACGTGTTAAGTCCCTATTAAGAAGAACTAATATGCAAGTTACCAGTGAGGAACCTGATGTCCTAGATATTGGTCCTTTAATTATAAAAAAAGAGTCACACGAGGTATTAACTCATAACGGGACAGATATTCAATTAACTGCTTTAGAATTTGGCATATTATATTTACTCGCTAGCCACCCTAATCGTGTATTTAGCGCTGAAGAAATTTTTGAAAGAGTTTGGCAACAAGAAAGCTTAATTTCTGCTAAGACCGTAATGGTTCATGTTAGCCATCTGCGAGATAAAATCGAAGAAGCAACGGGCGGGGAAAAAGTAATCCAAACTGTCTGGGGAGTTGGGTACAAAATTGAAACAAACTAATTCTCCTAACTCAATACCTATTAAATCATCCCGCATTGTTTTAACTTCAAAAGAAAAAAGTGAGCTAATTATAGAAGGTATTGTGACAGTCATCTTACTATTACTTGTTAACATTGCTGTTTTAGCAGTCGCACGTGTTTTAATTGATGATAGTTTAGCTGTTAAAAATGTTATCTTTGGCTTTAAAGAAGTTTTGGTAAAAACTTTTTTTAATTACTCTTTCTATTCCATGCGTAATGCCGCTGTTATCTTCATGGTGATATTAGATTTAATTATTTTATACTGGCGCTTAATCAGACGTTATCATCAAATGCAATTACGGCATATTATCAAAGAACTACACTACATCGCCAACGGAAACTACGGTCATCGGATTCCTTTTGAACTTAGTGGTGATTTAGGTCGAGTTATAGAAAGTATCAACGGTCTAGTAGATAGTACTGTTGAGGCAATTGAAGAAGAACGACGCATTGAAAAATCTAAAGACGAGTTAATTACGAATATTAGTCATGATATACGTACCCCGCTAACCTCTATCATTGGTTATCTTGGGTTAATCGAAGAAAAACAATACCATAATGAAGAAGACCTCTTAAAATATACGCATACAGCCTACTCTAAAGCGAAACAAATGAAAGTTTTGGTAGATGATCTTTTCGAATATACAAAAGTCCGTCAGCCTAGCTCACCTTTAAAAGTGATTGAATTTGATATGGCACAGTTGTTAGAACAACTCTCTGTTGATTTCGAATTAGATGCTACTCGCAAAGGGGTTACAATTGATGTAATTGCAACCCCTATTCCATTCATTATGACTGGTGATACAGAAAAGTTAGTGCGTTTATTTAATAATTTATTATCTAATGCTCTTAAATATGGCGGAAATTGTTCAAAAATCCTACTCCAAGTCGAAGAAGTTGGAAATGAAGCTATTATTACTGTTAGCAACAATGGTGACCCTATTCCAGAAAATGCCTTAAACCAGTTATTTGATCGCTTTTATCGTGTTGAAGAATCTCGCTCACAAGAAACTGGTGGTACTGGACTAGGTTTGGCAATTGCACAAAGTATAGTTACCCTACACGGTGGCTATATTTACGCTAAATCTGACCAGGAATGGACTTCCTTTGTCACCCATTTACCACTTAATAATAATAATTAATTAAGTGTGTTTGCCTTTCGGTTTCATTATCGCTATACTGATTACCTATAATAATTTAGTTAGGAGAATGGAATGAATATATTTAAACAAAACAAATTCCTACTTATTTGTTTAGTCTCACTGATACTACCACTTGCCTTTTTTCCGCGAGTTGGTTTCGCACAAAATGACTTTGAATTACAAGCCAAAGCTGCCATTGCGATCGATGCTGACTCTGGAAAGATTTTTTACAAAAAAAATGAAGATAAAGTACTGCCTATTGCTTCAATGACTAAACTAGTCACGCTCTACTTGATTTTAGAAGCTGAGAGAGACGGGGTTTTATCTTGGGATGAAGAATTAACGATAAGCGATCATCTTTTAAAAATTAGTCAAGATCCAGAACTTTCAAATGTTCCCCTTAATAAAAATCAAGCCTATAGCGTTAGAGATTTATTTAATGCCAGTACATTAGTTTCTGCCAATGCAGCTGTTACTGCTTTAGCAGAAAAGGTCGGAGGAACAGAAGAAAAATTCGTTGATTTAATGAGAGAAAAAGTGAAAACTTGGGGAATTGAGGATGCTTACTTGATTTCAACTTCAGGCATTAATAATGAAGATGCTAAAGGTCGAATTTACCCTGGAAGTAAGCCCCATAAAGAAAACCTAATGTCTGCTAAAGATATGGTCATTGTCGCACGCCACCTATTACAGGACTTTCCAGAAATATTAGAAACTACTAAATTAACAAATACTATTTTTGGACAAGGGACTGCGGAAGAAACCTTTATTAACAATACTAACTTAATGCTCCCTGGTATGACCTATAGCCGAGAAAATGTTGATGGCTTAAAAACAGGGACCACAGAACTAGCTGGTGAATGTTTTGCCTCAACTGCTATTGTAAACGGACACCGTATTATAACCATCATCATGCACGCCAACGATAGTTACACTGATATCGATACTGGCCAACGTTTCATCCAAACTGGGGAACTACTGGATTATATAAATAACAATTGGATTTATAAAGTTGTTTACCCTAAAAATAGTAGGATCCCCACTATTAAACCACTTGCTATTGACAATAGCAAACAACGAACAACACCGTTGGTAACAGGTGCTGATATTGGTCTCTGGGTTCGTTCTGATATGAAAAAAGATGACCTAGATCTTAAATTCAAACCAATCAAAGATCTACAGGCTCCTCTTGCCAAAAATAAAATTTTAGGGAATGTCACAGTAAATTTAAAAAATGATACTCTCGGTTATTTACCTGGCAGTCAAATACAACATAGCTATCCGATGGTTACTAACCATAGTATTGAAAAAGCAAATTTTTTTGAAAGAGTCAAACGTTCTATTACCGATTTTTTTAACTAGAATTAATATCACTATTTGACATTGTCTTTAATTTTCGTTATTCTATGAGAACAAATTGAACAATGTTTAATACGTTTGGGAATAAGTACTTGTCGTTTCTTTTTCAGAGAGCTATCGGTTAGTGTAAGATAGTATTGATTCACTAGGAAATCCATCCCTTTATAGTAAATGAAGAAATAATTCATTTCGGATGCAACCGTTATCTGCATTAATCAAGTGCAACAGCTCGGTCTGTTGAATTTGGGTGGCACCGCGAATTTCAGTCTTTTCGTCCCAAGGAATAAAGTACCTTTATTCCTTATGACGTTAAGGCTTTTTATTTTATAAAAATTATTAGGAGGATGTAAGAATGTTAGATATTAAAATGATTCGTCAAGACTTTGATGCTGTCAAAGCAAAATTAAAAACCCGCGGAGTAGAAGAAGAAACACTAGTAGACTTTATTAACCTAGATAAAGAGCGTCGTGAACTACTCGTTCAAGTAGAAGAACAGAAAAAAACTAGGAACGATGTATCTGATCATATTTCTACTTTGAAACGTCAAAAAGAAGATGCTGATGACTTTATAAAACAAATGCAAACCGTTAACAATGATATTAAGGCGCTAGATGCTAAACTTGCTGAAATTGATGAAAAAATCGAATTTATTGCTGCCCGCTTACCAAATATTCCACATGATTCTGTTCCTGTTGGAGCTGACGAGGAAGACAATATTGAAATCCGTCAATGGGGAACACCAAAAACTTTTGATTTTGAAACAAAAGCACATTGGGAAGTCGCCGAAGGTTTAGATATTTTAGACTTTGAACGTGGCGCTAAAGTTTCCGGCAGTCGCTTTGTTTATTATAAAGGACTGGGTGCTCGCTTAGAACGTGCCATCTACAATTTCATGTTAGACACGCACACATCTGAACATGGTTACAAAGAGATGTTAACACCATACATGGTAAACAGTGCTTCTATGTATGGAACAGGTCAATTCCCGAAATTTAAAGAAGATGTTTTTCAACTGGCAGATTCTGATTTGACATTGATTCCTACAGCTGAAGTTCCTTTAACCAACTTCTATCGTAATGAAATCTTAGATCAAGCAGATTTACCCATCTACTTTACAGCTCTAAGCCCATCATTTAGATCTGAGGCTGGTAGTGCTGGTCGTGATACGCGTGGTTTGATCCGTTTACATCAATTTAATAAAGTCGAAATGGTTAAATTTTCAGATGCAGAGTCTTCTTATGATGAATTAGAAAAAATGACTGATAATGCTGAAAATATCCTAAAAAAATTAAACTTACCATACCGAGTATTGGCCTTATGTACAGGAGATATGGGCTTTAGTGCTGCAAAAACTTATGATTTAGAAGTATGGATTCCAGCTCAAGATACATATCGTGAAATCAGCTCATGTTCAAACTGCGTTGATTTCCAAGCTCGTCGTTCAAAAATGAGATACCGTAATGTCGAAGGAAAGCTACAATTAGTTCATACTTTAAATGGTTCTGGCCTAGCTGTTGGCCGGACTGTTGCCGCAATTTTAGAAAACTATCAAAATGAAGATGGTAGTGTAACTGTCCCGGAAGCTCTAATTCCTTACATGGGTGGCCTTACAAAAATCACAAAAGACTAAATAAAAAAGCTAGCTCAATGAGCTAGCTTTTTTTATCCGATTGAATAATTTGGTGCTTCTTTAGTAATATGAACATCATGAGGATGTGATTCTTTTAAGCCAGCTCCACTCATTTGAACAAACTGAGCATCATCTCTTAACATTTGTAAATTACCTGCTCCAACGTATCCCATACCTGCTTTTAAGCCCCCAATTAATTGGAAAATGATATCTGAAACACTACCTTTATAGGCAACACGTCCTTCAATCCCCTCAGGTACCAATTTATTGGCTTCATTAGTCCCACTTTGGAAATAACGATCACTTGACCCTTTTTCCATTGCACCAAGAGACCCCATACCACGGTAAGTTTTAAAGCGACGGCCTTGATAAATTTCAAATTCCCCTGGTGACTCATCAGTTCCTGCCAACATACTACCTAACATCACTGCATGTCCACCAGCTGCTAGTGCTTTCACCACATCACCAGAATACTTAATGCCACCATCAGCAATGATTGTTCGATTATACTCTCTTGCCACTTCAGCTGCGTCATAAATAGCTGTTAATTGTGGGACTCCTACACCAGCAACGACACGCGTTGTACAAATTGAACCTGGTCCAATTCCAACTTTTACAACATCTACACCGACTTCATATAAAGCACGAGTTCCTTCGGCTGTTGCTACATTTCCTGCAATCAAAGTTGCTTCTGGAAATTTATCCCGAATTTCTTTAATTTTACGAATCACACCTGCACTATGACCATGAGCCGTATCAATAATAATAGCGTCAACGCCTGCATCAATTAGTGCTTGGGCACGTTCAAAAGTATCTGTTGTAACACCAACAGCTGCTGCTACTAACAATCGACCATGTTCATCTTTTGCTGCATTTGGAAATTCAATAACTTTTTCAATATCTTTAATCGTAATGAGACCGCTTAACCGATTATTTTCATCTACGATTGGTAATTTTTCAATTTTATGTTTTTGTAGAATTTTTTCTGCATCATGTAAGTTTGTTCCTAGTGGTGCTGTCACTAAATCTTCTTTTGTCATAACATCAGCAATAGGCTGTTGATAATTTGTAACAAAACGTAAATCTCTATTTGTCAAAATACCAACTAATTTACGGCTATCTAAAGATTCAACAACGGGTACACCACTAATACGATACTTCGACATTAAAGCCTCAGCGTCTGCAACTAAATGGTCAGGAGTTAAATAAAATGGATCAATGATAACGCCACTTTCTGAACGTTTTACTTTACGAACTTCATCAGCTTGTTGTTCAATACTCATATTCTTATGAACGACACCTAATCCGCCTTGTCTTGCCATTGCAATCGCCATTTTACTATCAGTAACAGTATCCATACTTGCACTCATAAATGGGATATTTAGGGTGATATTTTTAGCTAATTTGATTGTCATATCAACATCATTTGGTAACACATGACTTTCTGCTGGAATCAATAAAACATCGTCAAATGTTAACCCTTTTTTTACAAATTTAGTTTCCCAATTAGACATTTACCTAACCACTCCTTTGTTTATTTTTTAATTACAAAAATAACAAAAATCAAAGCAATAGTCAATCATTGAACCTTAATTTCATCATATTCTAACCAAGATTGCTTTCTTTTTTGATTAATCCACCTTTGTTTTGTTATTCTACTCTTTATTTTTTCATTTAAACAGTTAATTATACGAAAAAGTAGTCTTGTAAAGACAAGACTACTTTTTATGTTATTAACGAGAAAACATACTTCCACGAATATTGTATTTCTTTTTAAGGTAATAGCGAATAGCAAAAGCTAGTACTGCTAAAGCTATATTGACAGCTGGTGCTAATGCAACATTAATTGCCGGTGGAATTAAAGCTGCAGCCATGAAAATAAACATCCAAATCAACATAATACCCATCATAATTAAAATTGATTTGAATCCTCCGGGACGGCCTTTTTGGTCTGCTCCTGGACGATCAAATTTATAAACATATTTATAAATCAGGTAAAAAGCATATCCACCTGAAATAGCTCCTACTAAGATAGTTAAGATACCTTGTTGTTGCCCTGATGCGACTGATTTTGAGAATAGTGGTAAGACTCCGGCCATCAATGTCAAGAATATAAATAGCAATAAGCTATTATCTAACCACATCTGGAACATACCACTCTCTTTAACTGGTTCTGGCGTCTCTAAGATAAGACGAGCACGCTCCGTCACAGTTCCAAATAATTGGCGAGCTGTTTTCCCACTTTTCTGTCCTTCGACTAATTCGGGTAAAATATTAGCTAATGCTTGGGCTTGTAAAGACTCCGATAAATTAGCTAAACTTAAGGCTTTTCTCAAATCATAAACATATTGTTCATTTCGTTTGGTTAATTGTGTTTCCAATTCACGGTTTTTTGCAACTAACGCTCTAATTTCTTGTTCTTCCAAAAAAATTCCTCCTCGGGTCCAAACTCTGCTCTATTAAGCATTACACCAACTCATTAATTACATAATAAATTATACGTTAAAACGGAATAGCATAACGTCACCATCAGCGACAATATACTCTTTTCCTTCTAAACGTACACGGCCTGCTTCTTTAGCTGCTGCCATATTTCCATATTCATTTAAGTCATCAAATGAAACAGTCTCAGCACGAATAAAGCCTTTTTCAAAGTCTGAATGAATAACCCCCGCACATTGAGGAGCCTTCATACCTTTTTTAAAGGTCCAAGCTCTTACTTCCTGAACGCCTGCTGTAAAGTAAGTGGCTAAACCTAACAAATCATAGGCTGCTCTAATTAATTGATCTAAACCTGATTCTTCAATTCCCAATGCTTCTAAGAAATCTACTCGATCCTCATCGTCTAATTCAGCAATTTCTTCTTCTGCACGTGCACAGACAACAATTACTTCCGCATTCTCACTAGCTGCAAATTCACGAACCGTTTGGACATATTTGTTATTTTCTGTATCACTTACTTCTTCTTCTGATACATTAGCAACATATAAAACTGGTTTAGTTGTTAATAAAAATAGCTTATTAACTTCCAATTGTTCTTCTTCAGTAAATTCAATACTACGTGCTGACTTACCTTCTTCTAAAACTGGCTTAATTTTATCTAAAAGCGCTAACTCAGCTAAGGCTTCTTTGTCCTTCGTACGAGCAATTTTCGAAACACGTGTATGACGTTTTGTAATTGAATCTAAGTCGGCTAAAACTAGCTCTAAATTAATTGTATCAATATCAGCTAATGGATCAACACGCCCCTCAACATGGGTAATATTATCATCGTCAAAACAACGTACCACATGACAGATTGCGTCAACTTGGCGAATATGGCTTAAAAATTGATTCCCTAATCCTTCACCTTTGCTGGCTCCTTTAACAATACCTGCAATATCTGTAAATTCAAATGTTGTAGGCACAGTTTTTTTAGGTTGCACCAATTCTGTTAATTTTTGTAAACGACTATCTGGTACTTCTACCATTCCCACGTTTGGATCAATTGTTGCAAACGGGTAGTTAGCAGCCTCTGCTCCTGCTTTCGTAATTGCGTTAAATAACGTAGATTTCCCAACGTTTGGTAATCCAACAATTCCTGCTGTTAATGCCATAAATTTATTCTCACTTTCGTCTCTGTAGTAGTTTATCTATTTTTATCTTTAAGTCTGTCTCAAGTATCATCTAAAAAAATAATATTTTAATCTGCCTATTCTGCAACAACTTTCACTAAAATTTTTTTTAGTTTTTTTTCAAAATCACGTCGACTTAACATAACAATATGTTGACAGTTCAGACAACGAATTTTAATATCCATCCCCATACGAATAATCTCCCACTGATTTGTTTGACACGCATGGGGTTTTTTCATCTCAACAATATCGCCTAAATCATACATAGATTATCCCTCACTTAATGTTTTAGTCATCAAAATGAACATCTAAAATATCCAAAATACGAGTTAAATCGTCAGTTGATAAATATTCAATCTCAATCTTACCTTTACCAGCTTTTTCTTGAATCATAACGGGTGTCCCAAATTTATCCATCAAACGCTCTTCACTTTCACTAATATAATAAGGTTTTTCTAAAGCAAGTGTTTTCTTAGGTTTTTTTTCAAGTAGCTCATCCGAATTCAGACGACTTACTAGGTCTTCCAATTGACGAACCGTTAATTTTTCACGAACGACACGCTTAGCAACATCAGAAATCTGCTCACGATTTTTCAAACCCAGTAGTGTTCGTGCTTGCCCCATTGATAGCTCTTCTTGTTGAAGTAATTCCTTAACCATATCTGGTAATGTTAATAAACGTAAATGATTCGCTATATATGGACGACTCTTACCTAAACGTTCTGCAAGTTCAGATTGAGTAACACTTAAATTTTTCATCAACATATCATAAGCTTCGGCTTCTTCCAAAGGGGTCAAATCTTCTCTTTGTAAATTTTCTAACACTGCGACTTGCATCATTGTCGCTTCATCAAATTCACGAATAATTGCTGGGATTGTTGCCTTACCTGCCAATTCAGAAGCACGATAACGACGCTCACCAGCGATAATCTCAAAACCGCGAACTTCTGATCGACGAACGATAATCGGTTGGAAGACGCCTGATTGCTTAATCGAACTTGCTAAATCCTGTAAGGCCTTCTTATCAAAAATCTTACGTGGTTGATACGGGTTAGGTCGAAGTTCTGAAAGTGAAATATCAACCACCGTCTCACCGGCAGTATCTCCTGCTTCCACTGAGTTAAACTCTTGAAATAAAGCATCTATCCCTCTACCTAATCCTTTAGTATTCTTACTCATGACTTAACACTTCCTTTGCTAGCGCTTGGTATACCTCCGCACCTCTTGAACGAGGATCATAATCAATGATTGACAGACCATGACTTGGTGCCTCTGATAAACGAACATTTCTTGGGATAATTGTATCATAGACACGTTCTCTGAAATAAGTTCTAACTTCCTCTACAACTTCAGCTCCCAAATTAGTTCTTGCATCAAACATTGTTAACAAGACCCCTTCAATACGCAATTCTGGATTGAAATGTTTTTGTACTAAACGAACAGTATTTAACAACTGGCTTAAGCCTTCCAATGCATAGTACTCACATTGAACAGGAATCAAAATAGAATCACTTGCTGTAAATGAATTAATTGTTAAATGTCCTAAAGATGGAGGACAATCAATTAAAATATAATCATAGGCTGGGGCGATTTCACTGATTGCCATTTTTAAGCGTGTTTCTCTAGCCATCATAGGCGTTAATTCAATCTCGGCTCCTGCTAACTGAATCGTTGCAGGCACAATATCCAGGTCTTTGCGTGTTGTTTGATGAATAACTTCTGAAATAGGAGTATCGTTTACTAAGACATCATAAACATCCTTATCTACATCAGATTTTTTAACTCCAACCCCACTCGTTGCATTTCCCTGTGCATCTATATCAATTAATAAAACTTTCTTTCCAAATGATGTTAGAGATGCGCCTAAGTTAACAGTTGTGGTAGTTTTCCCCACGCCTCCCTTTTGGTTAGCCACTGAAATAATCCGTGCCATGTTTTTTCCTCCGATTCTTTCTAACAGTTTCCTTTATTTTATCTATCGTTTCTCAATAATTTTATTGTATCATAAAATAAATGATTTGACCTATACAGCTTGTGATTTTATCACGTTTTTAAGCCTCTTCCTACCTCTTACTTACTCACAAAAAAATAAATAACTTTACTACTTATTTTAATGGCTGTTTATTTGGCATCCCTGGTTTTCTTGGAAATTTATTAGGCGTTTCTTTTTTCTTTTGAATGGTAATAATATAACGTGAATCATTAGTTACAGGCAAGGTAACATCTTCTTCTTTAACTAATTTTCCACCTAATAAAGTAATAGCTTTACTCGCTTCTTTTAGTTCTTCCTCACTCTTGGCTGCTTTCATAGCTAAGAAAAAACCATTCTTTTTTACTAAAGGTAAACATAATTCGCTTAAAACATTTAAACGTGCCACAGCACGAGCCGTCACATAATCAAATTGCTCTCTAAATTCCTTATTTTTACCAAATATTTCAGCACGATCATGATATAAATTCACTCCCGTTAAACCTAACGTATCACTTAAGGTTTTTAAGAAAGTGATACGCTTATTTAATGAATCAACGATAGTTATTTCTAAATTAGGGTAAAGAATTTTCAATGGAATACTGGGAAAACCCGCACCTGAGCCTACATCACATAGTGTCATTTTACCTTGATTGAAATCATTTGCCATCGCTAGCATTATTGAATCATAAAAATGTTTTAAATAGACCTCTTCTTGCTCAGTAATCGCCGTTAAATTCATTTTTTCATTCCACTCAACTAACAAACGGAAGTACATTGAAAATTGAGTCATTTGTTCATCCGTTAGCTCTATTCCTTTTTCTGAAAGTGCTAATTTAAACTGTTCTGGAGTCATTTTTCTATCCTTTCATTTATAATCCTACTCTAAGGACTACTCTTTCATTTTTTCTTTGTCACACGTCCCTGTTCCAAATATACCATTAAGATACTGATATCTGCAGGATTGACACCACTAATACGACTAGCTTGAGCAATTGTTTCTGGTTCGATTTTCATCAATTTTTGTTTTGCTTCTGTTGCTAAACCATTGATTGCATCATAATCAATATTTTCAGGAATTTTTTTAGCTTCCATCCGCTTCAACTTTTCAACTTTATCTAGTGCTTTTTTGATGTAACCCTCATATTTCAAGTGAATTTCTACTTGTTCCACTACTTTATTAGGTAAATTCACTTCTGATGTTGGTATAAATTGTGATAACTCACGATAACTAATTTCTGGACGTCTTAAAAAGTCTGCAGCTAATACACCATCTCGCAATAAGGGCATCCCTTTTTCTTCTAAAAATCTTTGTAATTCTGGAATAGGTTTCAAACGAATTTTACTTAGCCTTTTTAACTCTGCCTCAATTAATTCTTTTTTTACCACATAAGCTTCATATTGCTCTTTTTGAACTAATCCAATACAATAGCCTTTTTCAGTTAAACGTAAATCCGCATTATCATGTCTTAAAATCAAACGATACTCAGCGCGTGATGTTAACAAACGATAAGGTTCATTTGTTCCTTTTGTTACCAAATCATCAATCATCACACCGATATAACCATCGCTACGTTGTAAAACAAAAGGTTCTTTTTCTTGAATTTTTAAAGCTGCATTAATCCCAGCAACTAAACCTTGACCACCAGCTTCTTCATAGCCACTTGTCCCATTTGTTTGACCTGCTGTATATAGATTTTCAACTAATTTGGTTTCCAATGTTGGACGTAATTGATGAGGAACGACCACATCATACTCAATTGCATAGCCACTACGCATTAATTCAGCATTTTCCAACCCTTCGACCGAATGTAACATTTTTTGTTGAACATCTTCAGGCAGAGACGTTGATAACCCTTGTACATACACTTCTTCGGTATTTTCTGCTTCTGGTTCTAAGAAAATTTGATGACGTGGTTTATCACTAAAACGAACAACTTTATCTTCAATTGACGGACAATAACGTGCTCCAACACCTTCAACAATTCCTGTAAACATTGGGGCGCGATGTAAATTTTCACGGATAATATCATGTGTTGTTTCATTTGAGTAAGTTAACCAACACGACAATTGATTCTCATTATAAGCTTCATCCGGTGTAGCAAAACTAAAATGATTTGGCTCCTTATCACCTGGTTGCTCCTCTGTAACAGAATAATCAATTGAGCTTGATTTAATCCGAGGAGGCGTTCCTGTTTTGAAACGATCAATCTCGAACCCTAATTCTTTTAAATTATCGCTCAACTTTAAAGACGGTTGTGAGTTATTCGGACCAGAAGAATATTTTAATTCTCCAATAATGATCTCGCCACGTAAGGCTGTCCCAGCAGTAATAATAACTGCTTTACTACGATACATAGCACCTGTTGAAGCTACAATCCCGCGACAAACACCATCTTCAACGATAATTTTTTCTGCCATACCTTGACGTAACGTTAAATTCTCTTGACGTTCAATGGTACGTTTCATAGTCTCCGCATATTTATTTTTATCAGCCTGTGCTCTTAAAGCACGCACTGCAGGCCCTTTACCTGTATTGAGCATTCTCATTTGGATATAAGTCTTGTCAATATTACGACCCATTTCACCACCTAAGGCATCTATCTCACGTACCACAACTCCTTTTGCTGGCCCACCTAATGATGGGTTACATGGCATAAAGGCTACCATATCTAAGTTAATGGTCATTAACATCGTACGACATCCCATACGCGCTGCTGCTAAAGCAGCTTCTGAGCCTGCATGTCCTGCTCCTACTACGATTACATCATATTCTTCTGCTTGATATGTCTCCATCATATTACCCCTCTCTCTATTTACCTAAACAAAATTGACTAAACAATTGCGTAATTAATTCATCTTGAACACTATCCCCAATAACTTCTCCTAATAAATCCCAACAACGTGTCATATCAATTTGGACTAAATCAACAGGCATACTAGATTCAACACCCTCAATAACCTCTCCAAGAGCTAACTCAGCTTGCTCTAACAAAGCAATATGGCGATTATTAGAAACATATGTAGCATCTTTTTCAACTGAGCCACCATCAAAGAACAAATCAGCAATACGTTGTTCTAATTGCATCATTCCCTCACTATTTCGTACTGAAATAGCCAAGGTTTCCTCATCTGTTAGCTCTTGAACTTCTGCTAAATCTAATTGTATGTCTAAATCCGTCTTATTCAGTAGAATAATACGTTTCATTCCCGCTGTTACTTGTAATAAGTCACGATCTGATTGGGTTAGAGGTTCATTTTGATTTAATACTAATAAAATCAAATCAGCCTCAGCTAAAGCCTTACGACTACGCTCTACCCCAATTTTTTCAACAATATCCTCTGTTTCCCTAATACCAGCTGTGTCCACCAATTTTAGAGGGACTCCCCTAACATTCACATACTCCTCGATCACATCACGAGTTGTTCCCGCAACATCTGTTACAATTGCTTTTTCTTCTTTCAGCAGATAGTTAAGCAAACTAGATTTCCCAACATTAGGGCGTCCAATGATAGCTGTTGACAAGCCTTCTCGCAAAATTTTACCTTGCTTAGCTGTTTGCAATAAATTAGTGATTTGTGATTTAACATACACCGATTTTTCTAATAATAATTTAGAAGTCATTTCCTCAACGTCATCATATTCTGGATAATCAATATTTACTTCAACTTGTGCCAGCGTTTCTAAAATTTCTTGTCGTAATGTTTTTATTAATTTAGATAAATCACCGTCTAATTGTGTGACTGCCATATGCATCGCTTTATCTGTCTTTGCACGGATGATATCCATTACTGCTTCAGCCTGTGATAAATCCACACGTCCATTTAAAAATGCTCGCTTCGTAAATTCACCAGGTTCAGCTAAACGCGCACCTTGTCTCAAGAGTAATTGTAAGACTTGATTCGTTACCACAATACCACCATGACAATTGATCTCTACCACGTCTTCGCGTGTAAAGGTTTTAGGTGATTTCATGACCGAAACCATCACCTCATCTATCACTCTATCTTTTAATGGGTCTGTGATATGCCCATAATGGATGGTATGTGATGCTACCTCTGCTAAATTTTTAGTTGATTTAAATACTTTTTGCGCAATAACTAAAGCATCATCTCCACTCATGCGAACAATACTGATTGCTCCTTCTCCTGATGCGGTCGAAATGGCAGCGATTGTGTCAAATTCAGCTGTAATATTCATTGATTTATGACCTTCCTTTCATTTTCTCCATAGAAAAAAGTGCCCACTCCACCCTTGACAATGCAAGAATAGATTTAGCACTTTGACTGCGACTATCTAATTGTTTCTCTATTAAGACCTCACTGAATATTTTACAGGATAACGACTGACTTAGCAAGTAGACATCTCCATAATAAAAAGCCAAGAGCAACGAGAGTCTCTTGACTTTTCACTTAATTATTTAACAGCTTTACGAACACTATTTGCAACTGTTTCCGCTACACCAGGCTTAAAGGCTTCTGGCATAATGTAATCAGGCGCTAATTCATCATCGCTAACCATTTCAGCGATGCCATATGCTGCTGCAATTTGCATCTCCACAGTGATATCTGATGCACGAGCATCAAGAGCTCCCCTAAAGATACCAGGAAAGGCTAACACATTATTAATTTGATTAGGGAAATCACTACGACCAGTCCCTACAATATATGCGCCTGCTGCCTTGGCTTCATCAGGAAAAATTTCTGGTACTGGATTGGCCATAGCAAAAATAGTTGATTTATCATTCATCGTTTCTACCCATTCTGCTTTTAAAGCACCCGGACCGGATACTCCTACAAAGACATCAGCTCCTTTAACAGCATCTTCTAACATCCCAGTTTGGCACGCTAAGTTAGTTACTTTAGCAATTTCTTTGTGATGCGGTTCTAAAGTATTATCGGTAGATGAAATAATTCCCGCACGATCCACCACTTTAATATTTTTAACACCAGCTGCTAAGAATAGACGGGTGATTGATAACCCAGCAGCTCCTCCACCATTTACCACTACTTGAATTTCATCTAGTTTCTTACCTGTTAAACGTAAGCTATTTAATAAACCAGATAAGACAATAATCGCTGTCCCATGCTGGTCATCATGAAAGACTGGAATATCTAACATTTCTTTTAAACGACGTTCAATTTCAAAACAACGTGGTGCACTAATATCTTCTAAATTGATTCCGCCAAATGATGGAGCTAAGGCAGCAATATGCGAAATGATTTCTTCAGTGTCTTGCGTGTCTAAAGATAGTGGAATAGCATCAACATCGGCAAAACGTTTAAATAGGGCAGCTTTTCCTTCCATTACTGGAATAGCTGCTTCTGGCCCAATGTTTCCTAAACCTAAAACGGCTGAACCATCCGTTATAACTGCCACCATATTACGTTTTGTTGTATACTCATAAGCTTTTTCTTTATCTTCAGCAATTTCCATACAAACAGCTCCAACACCCGGTGTGTAAGCAATTGCCAAATCTTCCATTGAATCAATTGGTACTTTAGGTACTACTTCTAATTTACCACCCTTTTCTCTACTCAATGCTAAAGCTAATTCTTTTACGTCTGTCATTACATAATCACTCCTTCAAATTTTAGAATAAGAATTTTAACAAAGCTGTCATCGTTAAAACAGTAATCGCACCACCCAAACGAGTCGCTACTTGCGCAAATGGCATCAAGTTCATACGGTTAGCTGTTGATAAAATTGCAACATCTCCTGTACCACCCATCCCGCTTTGGCACGCTGTAATGATAGCGGCTTCTATTGGATACATGTTCATTTTACCACCTACAAAGTATCCCGTCACCACTACTGTAAGAACTACTGAAATAACAACGACAAAATATTGCCAAGATAGCATTCCAACAACATCTTTTAATGGAATATAAAGCATCCCTAATCCAACCATCAACGGGAAGGTAAAATTAGAAGAGATGAATTTATACAATTGTTTGGAGCCTTTTTCCATATTGGCTGGTAGGAGACTCAAATATTTAACTAGCGCTGCTACTAAAATCATTAAAACTGGTCCTGGAAAACCGGTTAAATGTTGAAGTAAGCCACCTGTAATAAATAAAGTTGAGGCAATTAAAACTCCTGCTCCCATCAATTTAACATCAATTGGACTTTTATCTTCTACCATAGCATCAGACATATCATCTGCATTCATTTTGACTAATTGACCATTCCCACATTTATCTTTCTTTCTTTCACCCACTCGACTTAAAAAAGCTGCACTCATGATTGCAAAGAAATTACCAATAATAGTAGCTGGAATCAACTGCCCCACAAGTTGTTCGCTTGGAATACCTGTAATGGCGCTATACCCTAGTGATAAAGGTAAAATCCCCTCACCAATTCCACCAGCTAAAACTGGGGTAACAATATAAAACATCGTATGTTTAAAGCCTAATCCTAGTAGGGTCCCAATCGTTGTCCCAACTATCATTGCTAAAATCATCCCACACAACATTGGTACAATCATTCGCATTAAACCTTGTACCAAAATCTTGCGATGCATTCCTAAAATACTTCCACAAACTAAACAAGCAATATAAAAATATAAAAAGTTTGCTTGTTTCATTAACATGTCTGTCGCTTCTAAGACATTTGGATTAAAAAGATTAAAAAATACCATAATTGAAGGGACTAACAATGACAAAATAGCCGGCCCTCCAAAATGTTTTAATCCAGGTATATTTCCACCGATGGTCCCTAATAACCAACCTAATGATAAAATAACTGAAAACCCACCAATCATTGAAACTGGTAATTGTTCCAAATAAGCAGTTAAAATAATAATTGCTGCCAAAACGGTATAGACTGGCAATGGTACCGGCCCAATATTCAAGCGACTAGCCTTACTCATACGTGACTCAGTTCGAGTATTTGCTTCCTTCATAATTCTCCTCCTAAAATAAAAACGTTTTCGTTAATTCTATCCAGAACATAGTATACAAAAATAAAAAACTTACTTGCGTTTATTTAAGTATTTTAACTGTTGCTTAATTAATTAAACTATATTCATTAAATCACAACCATTCCGTATTCTATATCGCCTGTGATAGAATGAGGCTAACAATGCTCTTTGTGATTACTAAATTTGGAGGAAGATTATGAAAATAAAACAATTTAATCTATGGATGAAACTTACCTTACTGGTTTTTTTATCAATTCTTCTTTCCCTGTCTTTTGTTTATTTCCAAATGAATAAAGAGATGTCTCGTAGTATTCGAGAAAAACAAGAAAGTGATTTGTTAAAAATAGGTCATTCACTTGCTAATGATCCTACTGTTAGAGCTGCTTTGAAATCCGAAACTAGCACCTCAAAAATCAAACAATTGGCAAAAAATAATGAACAAGCCTTTGGCTTAGACTTTGTTGTCATTATGACTCTAGATAAAACAAGATTGACCCACCCCAACTCTGACAAAATTTATAAGAAATTCCAAGGTGGTGACGAACATAAAGCAATTTCAAAAGGACAAGAAACTGTCTCAACAGCTTCAGGAACCCTCGGCCAGTCATTACGAGCCTTTGTCCCTGTCTTTAATACTGATGGAGAAGAACTTGGTGTGATTTCAATTGGACTCACTACAACGCGTCTAGCTGAAAACCTAACTAAAGCACGCTGGAATTTTTCTATCACCTTACTTTTAAGTATTATGATTAGTCTACTTGCTGCTCTATTCACGGCATTCACCTTAAAAAAACAAATGTATGATCTAGAGCCTAAAGAGATTGCCATTTTACTAGAAGAACGAAATGCTATGTTTGAAAATATTCATGATGCTATTATTGTGACTAATCAATTTTCTGAAATCAGTTTAGTTAACGCCTCTGGGCAAAAGCTTTTGGCAAAATTAGCCCATACGATACATCCCTATGGTGAAAAAATTTCAACCTTAATTCCCGATTTAAAAACATTTAAAAATAATAACACTCAGGTGACTACCGATGAACTCTACCATCAAAATGGTGTTGACTATTTAATTTCGGTAGCGCCTATCGTCGTCCGAAAAAAGAATGTTGGACAGATTATTATTATTCGTGATATGACGGAACTTAGCTCCTTACATGATCAGCTCCTAAATACAACTGCCTATGCTACATCACTACAAGCACAGTCACATGATTTTTTGAACAAGCTTCATGTAATATATGGTCTAACAGACTTACAAGCCTACGACCAACTACATCATTATTTAGAAAAAATTTTAGAACCCGAACAAGAATTTTCTAGTCGAATGGTCTATCTTATTAAAAATCCCCTAATTGCAGGTTTTTTGATAGGGGAACGTAGCCGCTTCGTTGAAAGAAAGTTGCCCTTTATGGTAGAAATTTATCCAGATATTCCGGCGACTACTGATCAAAACATTATCCAGACATGGATTAATATTGTACGTTTTATCCATTCAACTATTCTAGAATTAGAGTCTGCTAAAGATTTACAAATTCGCATTGGTTACTCTCAAAAAAAATTATCTTTAACTTATTCACTACCACTAACAGGTAGTAAACTGGAACAGTTAAAAATAAAACTTCAATCTAATTATTTTTCCAATTTAATTGTGGACTCCAAAAGTCATATTACTTTGGAACCACAAACACAATGGCTTATAATTCACATTAATACCCCTTATCCAATTTATATAGAGGAGGACTGAACATTATGACTAGCGTGAACGTATTAATCGTAGAAGACGATCCGATGGTACTTTATATCAACCAAACATATTTAGATAAAATTGATAACTTTACATTTACAGGCTCAGCAGATAGCGCAACATCAGCACTTACTTTCCTTGAGGCATCCTCGGTTGATTTAGTTTTAATCGATGTTCACTTAAATAAAAGTAGTGGTTTTGATTTAGTTCGAGCAATTCGGGAGAAAAATTTAGAAGTTGATATTATTATGATTACAGCTGCTAACCAGAGTAATCAGGTCGAACAAATGTTTCGTTATGGCGTAATTGATTACATTTTAAAACCCTTTAATTTTGAACGTTTTAAGGCAAGTTTGTTGAAATTTTCAGAGCGTAAAATGTTAATTGACTCCACATCACAGTTATCTCAACATGAATTGGATTACTTATCTCAAACTAAAGAGAGTCTCCCTTCCTTCTCTATGACTGAAGAAGAAGAATTGGAAAAAGGACTGACATATCCAACACTAAACCTTGTAAAAAAAGCAATTCTATCTTTACCGTCTCAATTTACTGTTAATGACTTAAGTAATATCTTAAATCTGTCACACGTCTCAATCAGAAAATATATTCGTTATTTAGAAGACAATAATTATATTACTTCACATCTTGAATATGGAACAATTGGTAGACCTATTACCTACTATTCACTATTAAAATAAAAGAAAGAGGCAATGTTTCACGTGAAACATTGCCTCTTTCTTTTATTTTATAATATCTTAACATACTCTACTACTAAATATCTAAAAGGCTCATCACCTTCAGAATGCGTTTTTATAGCCTTATCTTTCGCTAAAATAGCATGTATTTTTTTTCGTTCAAAAGATGGCATAGGATCCAAAAATACTGGTCTTTTAGTTTTTTTAACTGTTTTAGCTGTGTCAAAAGCTAAGCGTTGTAACGCAGATTCCCGTCGTTCTCGATAATCACCGACGTTAATTATAACAGTCAATTTACTTTCTGCCATACGATGAATATAGACTTGAGCTAAATATTGGATCGCATTTAACAATTTCCCATGTTTTCCAATCAACATACCCGGTTTATCACTTTCTAACTTATAAGTAATAGAATTACCTATCCTATCGAATGTGACTACTGCTGGTACTCCCATTTCTTTAGTAATAGTTGTCAAGTAAGTTTCTAATTGTCGAATAGCTTGCTCATCTATAGCACCTACAGCTACTAATTCACCACTACCTTGTTCGTTTTTTTCTTTTTCCAATAAAGGCTTTTGTGTAATTTCTTGATCACGAGTAACTTCAGATGTCATATTATTTTCTTCAAGTGGGCTTATGTTTACGCTTGCTTCTTTCTTACCAAATCCTAAAAAACCTTTTTTTTCTTCGGAAATAATGGTTATTTCCACTTGATTTTCAGAGAGCATTAGGTGGGATAACCCTTTCTGAATTGCTTCATCAACTGTTAATCCTTCATACTTTGGCATAAAATGAACCTCCTTAAATAATTAAATCACATCATTATTTTTTATTTCTTTTTTTCTTTGGAGACTGCGCTTTTTGTAACGCTCTTTCCAAATCACGTTGTTGTTTTGCTACTGCCTCACGTTCACGTTTAATTTTAAATGGATTATTAATAACTAAGGTTTGACCTACTTGGAAAGCATTCGATACTACCCAATACAATGACAAACCACTTGCTAAATTAATCCCCATAAATAAAATCATCGCTGGCATAAAATAAGTCATCATTTTCATTGTAGGATTCGATTCAATTTGACTCATACTTGATAATTTCGTACTTATAAAAGTAAAAATAGCAGCTAAAATCGGTAAAATAAAATAGGGGTCTGGTGATCCCAATTCTAACCATAAGAAGCGTCCAGAACTTAAACCTTGAATGCGAGAAATTGATTGCCATAATGCCATTAAAATTGGCATTTGTACCAATAACGGTAAACAGCCTGCAAAAGGATTAACACCGTGCTCATTATATAAACGTTGCTGCTCCTCTTGTAACTTACGCTTCGTATCTGGATCTTTAGATGCATACTTAACTTGTAAAGCCTTTATTTTCGGTTGAATTTCTTGTGTTTTACGCATACTTTTATTTTGATAATGCATCAATGGTAGCAAAATAACTCGGACTATAATTGTAAATAGAATGATCCCGATTCCAGCATTACTCCCAAAAGATAACGCTTTAATTGCACGACCAAAATTAAAAACGATATATCGCTCCCAAATACCTGTACTTTGAGCTGTAATATCTCCTGTACCACATCCTGTTAGTACTAATAATGTGGTCATCATTGCCACTACTAAAAGAATTTTTTTCTTATTCTTCACTTTTCTAACCCCTCTATCCAACTAAATTATATTTGCTAATTTAAAGACATGCTTTAAATTATTAGCTACCTCTTCTGTTGTTAATTTTGTGATATTTGGACGAGCTATCACGATTAACTTCTTAGTAGGATCAATTTGATTTTTCATTTGGAATAGAGCTTCTCTGATTTGCCGTTTAACACGATTTCTCATCACTGCATTTCCAACTTTTTTACCAACTGAAAGACCCACTCTAAAATGTTTTGGCTCAATCACGTCATCTTGGGCCGCAATATAAACAACAAAATTCCTATTAGCATAGGAATTTTTCTGCTTCATAATAGTATGAAATTCCATTTCTTTCTTTATACGATAGGATTTTTTCATCTTAATCCCCTTTCAACAAAACTACTAAGGCATATGAGTTATTTATGCCAAAAACTCATCCTAATCATACCACAATTTAAGGTAATTTCCTCGTTAATTTTGCTACAAAATTTCTATTAGAAAATACTAAATATGACCTTTTGCCTTAGAAACTAATCATGGCAAAAAGTCATATTTGATTATAAAAAAAACCACTGATTAAATGTCAGCGGTTTATGAGCATAAAACTTTTCTTCCTTTACGACGTCTTGCTGCTAAAACACGACGACCGTTTTTAGTACTCATGCGTTTACGGAAACCATGAACCTTGCTATGTTTACGGTTATTTGGTTGGTATGTTCTTTTCATAATGTGGCACCTCCTATATAAATAATATCTTCTTTTATAGTTAGACAGACCCTAATAGTATACGAAAATCCCCCTCTTCTGTCAACCTTTCTTATCAACATATTCATTATCTTAAAAAATATTCTTCCATTTTTTAAGTTTAAAGTTATCCACATCTTTTTTTTATTGATTATTGCCTGTTAATTACTTTATTTTATTTTTATTTATTCTTAAGTTATTAAGTACTTATTAACAAATTAATAACTTGTACAAAAGTTATCCACAAGCCTGTGCTATCTTGTTTATAACTTATTCAAAGGTTACTGTACCAATTTAAAGTTATCCACAAAAATATAAACAGAAACGTGTGGAACTTTTTTATCAACATATGAAATCTGTTTGTGGATAAGATGTTTCACACCTGTGGATTTGTTTTTTCGAGTTTATTTTAACAGTGGAAAACTTTTTTTTTTAATGCTAAAATAGAAAACGATTCGAATGAATAGATAAAGGAGGCATTTATCATATGCCAAATATTACTTATATTTGGAAAGAACTCGTTGATGATTATAGACAAATTCTAACTACACCAAGTTTTAATGCTTGGATTGAACAAGCCAAACCAATAAACCTAATCGATGGACAATTAACAATTGAAGTTCCTTCAACTTTACATAAAGAATATTGGGAAAAAAATTTAGCTACCAAAATTGTGGAAACTGGTTTTAAATTAACTGGTTCTGAAGTTACACCCATTTTTATTGTACAAAATGAAAAACTAACAGAAGATCGGCTTTTAGATAATACTAGTAACTTAGATCCTGTTATTTCACAACTTACTAAAGAAAATAGTAAAAAAGCTTTATTAAACCCAAAATATACATTTGATACCTTTGTTATTGGTAAAGGTAATCAAATGGCACATGCGGCAGCTCTCGTTGTCGCAGAAGATCCTGGATCGACCTACAATCCTCTATTCTTTTATGGTGGGGTAGGGTTAGGTAAAACTCATTTAATGCATGCAATTGCTCATCAAATGTTACTGAATAATCCTAATGCTAAAGTGAAGTATGTCAGCAGCGAAACTTTTGCAAATGACTTCATTAATTCAATCCAAAATAGAACATCTGAAAATTTCCGTCAAGAATATCGTAATGTGGATTTATTATTAGTCGATGATATTCAATTTTTTGCTGAAAAAGAGGGCACGCAAGAAGAATTCTTCCACACTTTTAATTCACTTTATAATGACGGTAAACAAATTGTTTTAACTAGTGATCGTTTGCCTAATGAGATTCCAAAATTACAAGAACGTCTTATTTCACGTTTTGCTTGGGGACTTTCAGTAGATATTACACCACCAGACTTAGAAACTAGAATCGCTATTTTACGAAAAAAAGCTGATGCTGAGCGACTAGAAATTCCTGACGATACGTTAAGTTACATTGCAGGCCAAATTGATTCCAATATTAGAGAATTAGAAGGCGCTTTAGTTAGAGTTCAAGCTTTTGCCACAATGCATAGTCAAGATATAACAACCAGCTTAGCTGCTGATTCCTTAAAAACTTTAAAACCTGTAGGACAAGCTAATCAATTATCTATTTTAACGATTCAAGAGGAAGTTTGTAACTACTATCATATTCAATTAAAAGATTTAAAAGGGAAGAAACGTGTTAAAAGTATTGTCGTACCTCGACAAATTGCAATGTACTTATCTCGTGAAATGACGGATAATTCATTACCTAAAATTGGAGCAGAATTTGGTGGCAAAGACCATACGACAGTCATCCATTCACATGAAAAAATTCAGCAATTACTTGAACATGATCCGACTATCCAAAAAGAAGTAAGCGAAATTAAAAATTTATTGATTTCATAA
>NZ_CP110233.1 GCF_029144185.1 Vagococcus intermedius
CCTCAAATGCTAAATCGTATTTATCTGGTATATGACCAGCATAAGAAATGATTTCTTTATGTTGAGGATCTAAATCAACAATGCCTGTACCTGCGGATAATTTTGATTGTAAATAAACGTCACGGTAGGTTCTTAAATCAATGACATTATTATTTTGTTCTTCAAGCTTAGATTCTGCATATTGGTACACGTCTTTTTGATTGGTCTCATTTAGTTGATTATAAACACTTAAAATATTACTCTTTATTTCTTTAACATCTTTGTAAGTTGTATCTATATCGCTCTTGTTAACACCAAAAACTTCTGATATACGTTGAATTACACCATGAGAAGGTTTAGATCTAAGGTTCATGTAGTCACTCATTGTCGATGGAGAGATATTTACTTTAGATGCTAAGTCTTTTTGACTCATTTTATTTTGTTTTAAGTACTTTTTTATATTATCAGCAATTATTTTATTTTGAGTTTTTGACTCCATGTTAGTTTTTTCCTTTCATCTAATGATATAGCAAATTATACTTCGGAAAATACGAAAAGTCAAATTTTAATACGAAAAAAACGTAAAAACAATCAAGAGAAACGAATTTTAATGTTGACAATACGAAAAAAACGTATTAACATAAAGGCAAGCTATTGTTGAGAAAGAGGTGATGAAATGCGAACATTAAGGGATTTAAGACAAGGTTTAAATTTAACACAGAAAGAACTCGCTGATTTTTTTGAAGTTTCAGATAGAACTATTTATCAAATGGAAAAAGATTCGTCAAATATTAAAGATTCACTGTTAAAGAGATATATGATGGCCTTTAATATTAGTTATGATAATATTTTTTTGGGATCAGAATACGAAATTTTCGTATTCGAGAAACGTAGGAGACAGAATTTTGAAAAACGAATAAAACAGAAGGCTTAAAAAAATAGATAGAAAAGGAGAAATGACGAATGGAGTTAGTTGAATTTAGAAACGGAGAAACAGTAACGAGCAGTTTAACAGTTGCTGAGGTTTTTGAGAAACAACATAAGCATGTTTTAGAAGCTATTAAAGAATTAGAGGGGATGGTCGAAAATTCGGCAGACCTATTTACAGACGATTTTTATGAACACCCTCAAAATAAACAATCATATAGACAAGTGATTATGAATGAAAAAGGCTGGACGTTATTGGTTATGGGATTCACAGGAAAGAAATCTCTGCAATTTAAATTAAAATATATTGAGGAATTTTCTCGGATGAAAAATCATATCAAACAGCAAACAAGATTACCTCAAACACCGATGGAAACATTAAAACTTATGTTCCAAGTACAAGAGGAAACTGCTGATAAATTAGAGAATGTTGAGAAAGAGGTAATGAATTTAAAAGAAAATGTTGTTTTATCTGCAGGAGATTATAGCTATATAGCGAGAAGAATTAATCAGAGAGTAAGTGAAGTAGCAAGAGGTTTTAAAGGTATCACACAAAAGCAACGTGGAGAATTATACAAAGACATAAATAGTGGTGTCAAAAAGATTGCAGGAGTTGGATCAAGAACTCAACTTAGGGAAAGACACTATGACTTAGTTGTTGAATTTATTTCTGACTGGGAACCATCAACAGCTACTAAAACAATAGTTAGACAAATGTCTTTAGAGATTTAATAAAATTAAGGAGGATAAATAATGATTACAAAACCACATTATTCGGAAAAATTCAAAGATGAGATAAGGAGTTTGTTTGTTATTAAAAGATTAACCTACAAAGAAATTTCTGAAGAATTAGGATGTAGCATATCAACAGTACAAAGAACCATAACAGATAAAATATCTGTTGCATGTAAAAAGAAGAAACCAGTTAATTATTCGTTAGGTGAAGTAGAGTCGATATATTCTGATAATGAGTGGTTAGTTATTGAAGGTTTGAAATGCCAGGTGATTAGGAAGCACAAAAATACAGTTACTGTCCGGTATGGTGATAAAACAGGTGTTTATTCCTTGAAAGAAAATAAGCTAGTTAGTGGTTTGATCGCCCCTACCGATAATGTTATGAGGCGTAAACGTTTATATAGCAGTACGTTTTACAAAAATTGAATGAAGAGGGTGTTAACTTTTTGACTGAACTGGAACATTTAGAATTGGCTGATCAGATGGCAAAAGAATGGTATGAAGTCAATGAAATTGAAAGGAGCGGCGAGAGTGTTTAGACAACGAAGATTGTTAGCGTATTTAATATTAATTTTAGTAGGGATGATTGCAGGTAAATTAATTCCAACAGGATCAATAGTTATTATCTCAATTTTATTGGCAATGTCACTTGGTGGAGCTTTGGAATATCGGTACCAAAATTTGAAATACGAAAAAATAACCCGTTATGAAGATAACGAGGTAAATTTGGAAAAGATTATTGAGTAAAAAAAGACTAGCGATTACAGTCGCTAGTCAGTAACTTAATAAAAATCAACAATCAAATAATAACATATTTTTAGGAGGAAATAAAATGAGAATTTTTGATAGTTTAGGTGCACAACAAGATCTTATTGATGACAGAAAGGTAGTGGGAGAGGATTACGAAGGAGATCCAATACTTTCTGGTGAGAAAGTATATAAAGATCCTTGGGGTAAATTGATACAAACAGACGATTTAGGGGGATATATTAGATCTATTCCTCATGAAGAATTATCAAGTCTATTTCATGAGCATCATGAAGTAGAGGAGTTAGAAGAAATTTTAGAGCTAGAAAGGGTGTGGGTTTAATGGCTAACAATACTGTTATAAAAAAGATTGGTGAGCTGAAAAAATCAGTTCCTTATATTCAAAAACAACAAAAAGATTACATTAAATTTGCTGTCGTACAATCTTCCGATGTTTTAACTGCTATCAGACCTAAGATGGATGAGCTAGGTTTAATATTAGAAACACATGTTATTGATTTTGAAGTTGAAAAAACAGAAATTGGGACTAATAAAAAAAATGGAAAATTAATTTTTTCTTACTTAATTAAATTAAAAGTTAAATATGTTTGGATTAACGAAGAAAACCCATTAGATAGAGAAGCGATAGAGTTTGTTGCTATCGCTGATGATGAAAATTCATCGTACGCATATGGTCAAGCATTAACGTATGCTGAAAAAACATTTATTCTCAAACAATTCAATATACCAACTGATGATGTTGATCCAGATATCTTTCAGAAAGAGGTATTAAAGCGTGTTCCTGCTAGTGAAGAGCAAATAGCGGCTTTGCATATTTTAGTAAATGAATTGAAACCATTAACTGGACAGACCAAAAAAGTGATTATGGAACAAGCAAAAGCTACTGCTGGTTTAAATATGGATAAGAATTTTGAAGAATATACTGCTCATGATTTTGGTTTGGTTTCAAACATAATGAATGGATGGGTTAATGCTTACAAAAAGAAAGCTAAGAAAGCGGAAAAGGAAAAAAGGAAAGAACAACATTAGGAGTGGTCCTGTGCAGGAGGTAAGATTGATAGGTCGTGATTCTAATGGAAATTATGTTTTACGACCATCTACAGTTGGTGACAATAAAGCTATGGAATTAGCTATCAGAAAAGGACACAAATATTTCAAGTTGGAAACAATTGATCCAGAAAGTATTACAGCACTCCAAAGACGAAAGATTTATGCCATGTTTAAAGATATAAATGAATATTGGTGTGACCCACTAGAGCTAGTTAAGGAATATTTAAAAACTCACTTTTGTTTTGAAACAGGTAGACAAACATTTTCATTAAGTAGTTGTAGCCAAGAAACAGCCATGTTTTTTATTGATTGGCTGGTGTCGTACTGTTTTAAACACGGTTTAGACTTTGATATGAAAGATATTCATTTAACTATGGATGTCAATAAAGTAATGTTTTTATGTGCTGCTGAAAGACGCTGTTTTGTGTCTGCAAGACAGAGAACAGTTGCAGCCTTGGAAATTCATCATGTTAATGCTATCGGTAAAGAGAAGAGAAGTAAAGCTGACCATAGAGGTCGTTATTATATGATTTTAGAAAAGAAATATCATGACGAGCTTCACTTTATAGGTTATACGAAGTTTATTGCTAAGTATCATTGTGGACCGATTAAATTAACTGATGATCAAATAATTAAATATGGATTAATGAGCAGAAAACAAATGGATGAACGTGATAGTAATCCACACTATGAAATGAAAAGTTGGCAGTTACCAGAATAGAAGGTAAGGAGAAAATTAATGTCAGATAAAAGGAAAAAAAGATATTACTGGCTAAAACTTAAAGAAGATTTTTTTGAGGAAGACACTATCCAGTGGTTGGAAGAGCAGGAAAATGGAAAAGAATATAGTTTGATTTACTTAAAACTATGTTTGAAATCACTTAAAACAGATGGTTTTCTTGCTAGGCATGTGGGAGAAATGTTGATACCTTATGATGAAAAAGCGATAGCTAAAATGACAAACAGTCGAATAGATACAGTTTTAATTGCTATGAACGTTTTTAAAGAAATTGGCTTAATCGATGTTCTAGAAAATGGAGAATTATATATGACCCAATTGAGTGAAATGGTTGGATCTGAAACAGAATCTGCTGTTCAGAAAAGACTTGAAAGGAGTAAGAAAAAACAAGTTGCGACATTGTCGCATGATTGTCGTGAAAATGTCGCACAGAGTAAGAGAAAGAGTTTAGAGAAAGAATTAGATATAGAGTTAGAAGAAGAACAGAAAAATACTTCTTCAGTTTCTTTAGAACAATTTAATTTACATAAAATCATTCAAAAAGAATTCAATCGGTCACTATCACCTATTGAGCACCAGACAATTGATTATTGGAGGGACGATTATAATCAAGCGTTAATTCTTGAAGCATTAAAAACAGCAGTTCTGAATAATGTATTTAATTTAAGGTATGTGGAAAGCATTTTAATGGACTGGGAACGGAATAAATTAACGACAATTAAAGCTGTAAAAGAGTACAATGAAAAATTTGAAAAACGAAAATCGAAAGGAACTCATTCTAAACCGATTAAAATTATTGAAAGTGAACCCGATTGGGTTGGTCAAGATATTGTTGAGACACCCGCGACAGCTGAAGAGCAAGAATTTTTTGCAAAGCAATTGGCTGATTTACGAAATAAGAGATTATAGGAGGATAAAATTATGTATGTGGTGGTTGTTTTAGATTGTTTGATTGATATTAAAGGTATGCCGACAAACTCGCTAAAGCGTGCTGCTAAACATCCTAGATTCAGTGAAGCTAAGGCTGTGGCCGATGTAGTCGGAGGATCAGTACGGGATATAAAAGAATTTAAAAAATTCCGTGGTACAAAGTATGCAAATAAAACGAAAATTTAAGTACCCTAGTGGCGTTTTACTATCTAGAGGTATAAATACACCAATGTCAGGTGATAGTCATCTGAAACGGAAGAATAAACCTAAATTTAGCAATGTTAAAACAGAACATAATGGTTTAAAGTTTGATAGCAAAGCTGAAAGAAAATATTATGAGCTTCATAAGGATGAAAATATGAAGTTTCAAGTGGAATTTTTACTGCAAGAAAGTTTTCGAGTAGGTAGTAAGACTTATAGGTCTATTAAATATAAAGCAGACTTTGTGTTTTATGATAGCGACGGACAAACAAACAAGGTAGTCGATGTTAAAGGAGCACGTACGGAAGTATTTAATATTAAGGCTAAAATATTCGTTAAAAAATATGGAATACCTTTGTTTGTTGCTGTTTTAGACAGCAAAACAGGGATTTTCTTAGAAAAACTAGCATGAGGTGAAATATGAAGTTAGAGAATGTAATGAATAGGCTAAATCAAATTGTTTCTAAATATGAATTTCCACCAGGTGTTTTGGAGGATGTGAACGAAAGGCTTTATAATTCCTTAGATGTGAATTATCACAAGCAACAAGTTCGTTATTTAGAAAATTTAATTAGGGCGGGATTAACTACTGAGAGGGTATTATGATATGGAAACTTATCAAGGATTTTCTATTGGGGAGTATATCGAGGTATACAAAGATAATCAATCTGTTTGCGAAGGTGTTTTAGAAGAAATAAACATTGAAAACATTAAGATTAATGGTAGTTACGGAGCTGTTTTGATAATTGATAAAACATCTAAATTAAGACTTATGTATGTTGGCCACCAACTAGAATTTATTTAGGAAGAGGGAGTAACTTTGAAGAAAAATGATTCTATATTGAATAGTTTAGATAAAAAATTTGCAGGTCTAAACGATTATAATCGTGAGATTGCTGAAAGAAAAGAAGAATTAAGATTAAGAGAAGAAGACCATAATGTAGGTGGTGGTCGTAGTAATGTAGTAGGAAACCCTGTTGAAACGCAAGTGATAAAAGAATTGTCGGATCAATATATTATTAATCGTCAGATTTGGAAAAAGTCGATTATTGAAACGATAGATAATCAGAGTTCTGAAGTGAGAAGTTTGATTGAAAATAAGTATTTTGGAGAAGATAGTTGGATGGATTGGCGATCATTTGGTAAAAAACATGGATATGCTCATTCATCTATTTATAGAATAAGGCAAAAAGTGTTATTGGAGTTTGGTCGTAGAATTGGGGAATTAAAATAACTTGGGACAAAAAAGGGTAGTTGTCCCAAAATAAAGGGATTATTATGATATTGTAAGGTATTTAGCTGTTAGGTATCTTACTTTATCTTTTCTGAGACATTCAGACTCTCTTAATTCAGGTAACGTGATAGCTCAGCTGGTAGAGCGTGTGATTTTTAATCATAAAGAGGCTGGTTCGAACCCAGTTCACGTTATTTCAAACGGAGTAGACGCTACGGAAACAGTAGTTGAAAAGGCGACTTACTATCGTTTACATACTAAATGTGTAGAGTAAGCTATCACATTTAATCGGACCTTTAGCTCAGTTGGTTAGAGCAAATGGCTCATAACCGTTCGGTCGTAGGTTCGAGTCCTACAAGGTCCATAGTGTTGTAGGTCATCACTTAAAACCTAACAAGCTATCACTTTTTGTGGTGAGAAATGGTAGTGATTGGTTAAACGCTAAGCGCATAGTTAAAACTATGTGCTTTTTTATTAGTATGATAGACAATACGTGTAGCACGTGTTACCATTGTTTATGTCAGGAGGTATATGCGCAATGCCAATGACGATAAAAGAAGCAGAGCAATTGCTTAAGGATTCTGGTTTCATTGAAGTGAAGGGTGGTAAAGGTTCTCACAGAAAGTTTATTAAAGCTGGATGTACGAGGCCTATGATATTAACTAGTCACGGAAAAGAGCTATCTAGAGTTGTTGAACAATCTGTTTTAAAGGCGGTAGGCTTGAAATAGCCTATCGTTACTTTTATAAGTATAAGGAGGTGCAGTCTGACGTGAAAAAAGTATATCCTGCGATATTTGAAGAAGACGAAGTTGGTTACGGTATTTACTTCCCAGATGTAGAGGGAGCAGTAACACAAGGTGATTCAATACAAAATGGATTAGAAATGGCTTCAGATGCATTAGGTATTATCTTAGCTGATATGTTAGAAAGCGGAGAAGATTTGCCAAAAGCTAGTAAAATTAATGAGGTTAGTTACGAAGAAAATGAACAATTTGTTACCCTTGTATCTGTTGATTTAACAGATTATTTAAAAGACGGAAAGTTAGATAAGAAAACAATAACGATTCCACATTGGTTGAACATGAGAGCCAAGCAATCAGGGATTAATTTTTCTGAAACGCTAACTACAGCTTTAGAAAATAAGTTAAATTTATAATTAATTAGGCATTCACTTAATGTGAGTGCTTTTTTTATGCAATAAATCAGGACTTTTAACTTAGTTAGTCAGCGTAAATGGCTCACAACCGTTCGATCGAAGGTTCGAGTTATACAAGATCCATGAGACATTATATTTGTGGGGAATAAGAATGGTGAGAAGTTATAAGACTGATTGAAGCATAATCTTAATAGGTTGTGCTTTTTTATTATTGATAAAAATAGTTGAGGAGAATCTAGTATGGTTAACTTATATAACGGTAAGCATGATAAAGGTATAACAGCTAAAGAAGCGTCTAATCATTGGTACTTATCATTAGATTCTACTTATCCAAATGGGGATAAAAGAGTGAGGTCGACTAGATTAATGAGGTCAGCTCGGTTGATAGAAATGAATGAGGAAGCTACACCAAAAGAAATAGATAGGTATAAATTTATTTATTTAGGATATGGTGTATTTGGTAGTAAAGGATTCTTAGACGAGGTTGAATTAATAATCAGGCAAATTAAACGTAATCAATAAATAGAAGGTGTATTGGAAGGTGGTGAGGTTATGACATGAAGGATTGGGAATTAGCATATAAAGATTATGAATCCGGTATGAAGTATAAAGAGGTAGCTGATAAGTATGGGAAATCTGTTAATACCATTAAATCGTGGAAGTCTCGTTACTGGAATGATATAGAACATACTACAAATAAGGTTGCAACCAATGATAAAAAGGTGTGCACACAAAAAGAAAAGGTTGCACACAAAGAAGAAGTGGCAAATGAGGTTGTTAATGACGGAACGGAAGATATAACGGACTTAAATAAGTATTACGGAATATCGGAACAACAAAGACGCTTTGCTGATAATTACATTGAGAATCCTAATATTTATCAATCAGCAGTCAAAGCAGGGTATAGTGAAACTTATGCCAATTCTTTAGGTTATAAACTATTGGGAATTATTGGGATTAGAAATTATATCAATGATAGATTGGCAGTTATTAATCACAATAAGATAGCTACTCAAGAAGAGATACTCCGAGGACTCACAAGAACGTTTAACCGTGAAGAAGAAGAGCACCAAGTTGTTACTTTGAGGTCTAAAACTGAAAAATGGATACCAACAGGTGAAGATGGTCAATTAAAGAAAATGGTAGTCGAAACAGAAGAGCCTAAAGTGGTGTCGTTTCCTACTAGAGTTAGCGATTCTACCAGAGCAGCTGATTTACTACTGAAAAGGTTGTTAGCAACAGATGAGCCGCAAGAGTTTGAAGATGACGGTTTCTTAGCAGCTTTAGAGTCTGAAGGTGAAGAATTGTGGCCGCAAGAGTAAAAAAATCTTTATTTAAATTCAAACCATTTAGTCGAAAACAAAAACAAGTTCTAACTTGGTGGACTAGTAAAAGTGCTGTTAAAGATAAAGATGGCATTATAGCAGATGGGGCTATTCGTTCTGGTAAAACTGTCTCAATGTCTTTAGCTTATGTAATGTGGGCTATGTCAACGTTTAACGATAAGAACTTAGGGATGGCAGGTAAAACGATAGGTTCATTCAGACGTAACGTTTTGTTCTGGTTAAAACTAATGTTAGTATCTCGTGGATATAAGATTAAAGACCATCGTGCTGATAATATGCTAGAGGTTACACGAAAAGGAATAACAAACTATTTCTATATATTCGGTGGTAAAGATGAAAGGTCACAAGATTTAATTCAAGGTATCACTTTAGCAGGAATGTTTTTCGATGAAGTTGTGTTAATGCCAGAATCATTTGTTAACCAAGCCACTGGACGTTGTTCGGAAGACGGTTCTAAGTTTTGGTTTAACTGTAACCCGGAAGGACCATACCACTGGTTCAAATTAAACTGGATTGATAAAGCTAAAGAAAAGAACGTAGTTTATCTACATTTTACGATGGATGATAACTTAAGTTTATCCGAATCAATCAAGAAACGTTATCGCTCTATGTATTCGGGAGTATTTTATAAACGTTATATTCAAGGTTTGTGGAGTGTTGCTGAAGGTGTTATTTATGATATGTTTGACTCTATTAAGCATACCTACAATGAATTAAAGAGTTCTTTTACTAAAGATTGTTACGTGAGCATTGACTACGGTACTCAAAACGCAACAGTCTTTTTATTATGGCGAAAAGGTGTAGATGCTATATGGTACTGTGAAAAAGAGTATTACTATTCTGGAAGAGATAACAAGAAACAGAAGACAGACAAAGAGTTTGCTAGTGATTTAGAAACTTTTATCGAAGGTTATCCAGTTAAAGAAGTAATTATTGACCCTTCTGCTGCTTCTTTCATAGCAGAAGTTAAAGAGAGAAAAATAAGAGTTAAAAAAGCTAAAAATGATGTATTAGACGGCATTAGGTTTGTAGCTTCATTGTTAAACAGTGAAAAAATTATGTTTAATGAGTCATGTAAGAATACGATTGGTGAGTTTAACTCTTATGTTTGGGATAAAAAAGCTTCAGATAAAGGGGAAGATAAACCAATTAAAGAACATGATCATGCCATGGATGCCGTTAGATATTTTTGTTATACGATAATAGCTAATAATACAGTGGCTAAATTGACCAAAAAACCAACGTGGCTTAGATAGGAGTGACAAAGTGGCAATTAAAATGGATAGAGAGTTAGCAGGAGACGTTAACAAGCCCTCAGCAGAAGTTTTGGCTTATTGTATTGCTGAACATTTAAAAGAAGTAGACAGACTTAATAATTTATCTGATTATTATGATGGGAAGCATGAAATATTAACACGTAAGAAAGAAAGCAGTAAAGAATTAACAAACGTCATGATCAATAACGCTAAGTACGTTACTGATCTTAATGTCGGCTTTACATTCGGTAATCCAATCGCATACACACCAGGTAAAGAAAATAATATTGAAGAAGTTATTGAGGTGTTCGATGAAATTGGTATCAAGAAACATGATAGAGAGCTGGGAAAAGACCTTTCAGTTTTTGGCATAGGTCATGAACTCCATTACTTATCATTGCATAAAGATAAAATAGTACCTAAAATCGCTTGTATTGATCCTAGAGGTATCTTTTTGGTGACAGATGATACAGTTGATAGCAATTCTTTGTTTGCGGTTAGATACATCGAAAAGTTCGATTTAAAAAGTGAATCAATTGGCTATCACGTAGAAGTTTACACAGAGAATTGGGTAATCGTTTATAAAGTAAAAGATTTAGAGTTTAAACAATATGAAGTTTTAAAAGCAAGTCAACATTATTACAACGCGGTTCCAGTAATAGAATTTAGAAACAACGAAGAAAAGCAAGGCGACTGGGAACAAGCTATCTCGCTAATGAATGCTTATAACGTTCTTCAATCAGACCGAATAAACGACAAAGAAGCGTTTATTGATGCGATATTAGTATTGTATGGCTTCAGTTTAGAAGAAGATGACGGCAACCAGGGCGGTGGAGACATCGTTATTAATGCGCCTAGCAAAGCAGACGGTGCAGATGTTGGCTATCTTACTAAAACCTTTAGCGAATCAGATGTACAAGTATTATCTAAGTCAATTGAAAAAGATATTCATAAGGTGACGTATACACCTAATCTAAACGATGAAAGTTTCGCGGGCACGATTTCGGGAGAGGCCATGAAATACAAGTTATTCGGCTTGTTACAACTATTAGTAACTAAGACTGGTTACTTTGAAGATGGTGTACGTCAACGATTAGAGCTAATGGAGAATGTTCTGACTGTGCAGGGGAAGCATGTAGACGTTTCAGGAACTAAGATTAACTTTAAGCCGAATTTACCAATCAATAAAAAGGAAATTGTTGAAATGATAAGAGACTCACAGGAGTTTATCCCTCTGTTAGTTAGTCTAGGTTGGTTAGATGATATTGATGATCCAAAGGAGGTTATTGACATGTTGCAAGAACAAAAAGAACAAGCTGTTGAATTGAATAAAAAAGCAATAGGCGATAGTTCACCTAGTTTTAACTACCAAGATCATGAGCCGGAGGACAATGAATGAAAAAGATGATTGATAGCATAAAAACTATTGTATCTCCATTTAGTATGCTAGCTATTTTAATAGCCTTTTTAATGTTATTAGTCAAGATATTAGAGGCTTTTTGGTCATTTTTAGGTACAATTCTATGATAATTGCCACATTTTACAAAATAAGAGAACATTATACATCATTTTCAATTACTGGACATGCTGGATATGCTGAATATGGGTTTGATATTGTGTGTGCAAGTGTATCTTCATTAACTATTGCTACAGTGAAATCACTGATTACTAATGTAGGTACACCATGTGAATACGACATTAAAAAGGGAAGCATAATAGTTTCGATATTAGCGAATAATGAGAATACAGATTTATTAGTACAAACATTAGTAGATGGATTGAGGGATATTGAGGATGAATATCCTGAAAATATTAAAGTGAAAATTGAATAGCAAGCTGTTAATTTAAAGTATTTATACGAGATAGTGAAGTTTATTTTAGTGTATTATTTAGGTATAATCTCATCAAGGGAGTGTTGTTGATGAAAAAAATAGTAAAAAATATTTTTGGAAATTGGAAAATCATAGTTTTTGTAATGATTGTTATACCTATTTTTATAGGTATACTGTTGTTGTTGATAGACTATGTTCCTCTTTTGAAGAGAATACCGGGTAGTAATGGTGATTGGCTAGGTTTTTGGGGTGGATATATAGGTGCTGCTATGGGAGTATTAGGCGCTTACTATATTATGAAAAAGCAAATAGAATCAGACAAAGAAAGCATTCTTTACTTAGGTATTTTTAAGAAAGAGAACATAAAAATTTTGAAAGGAATAGATATTGTAAATGGATCTCGTATTGAAACTGGTGTCGATTTTAGTAGCATTACGATGCCTCTTATAAATGCAGGAAAAGGACCTATATTTGATATAGAATATTCATTTGAGATTGATAATTTAAATCACTTGATAAAATCATACGAAAAAAGAGAGGAGTTAAGAGATATACAATTAACAAATGAATTCATAAAGTTTACTAGTATTGACAATTACAGAGAAGAAGTTGATACATATTTAGAGATTTATCCATTTATAAAATTAGGAGGATTTTTATTACCAAATGATACTTTAGCCATTCATTTACCAAACTATATTCAAATTTTGTTAACATATCCTTTGACTTCTTACAATTTATTACAAATTGTAATGAAAGATAAAATTTTCCCTAAATTTAAATTATATGTAACTTATAAAGATGCAAATAATAATAATAAATTAGATGTTTTTACAATAGAAAAAGGGAACTATTACATGGATACTGAAACATTGTTAAGTACATTGGAATTATATAGTACAGAGCATATATCTCAAGATAACAATAAATAGGTAGGTGATTATCTGAATAAAAAGAGAATAACTTATTGGGTTAGACGTTCACTTGAACAAGAAGAAAATATTTTTGAAGATTCTGAACGTATAGAAAATTTTATAATAAAAGCTTACGACAAGGTGCAAAGATACCTTATTGAAGAAGTTAACAAGCTGTACAAACGATATCGTGGAAAACATGATATGAGTGATAGCACCGTTAAACAAATTCTTAATACATCCGTCGGATCAGAAGAATTAGTGAAACTCCATGCTATGGCCCAATCAGTAGAAGATGAAGGTATTTCAAGACAAGCCAAAGCTTACTTGGAAGGACTTTCTTTACAACATAGAATAACAAGACTAGAGGACTTAAAAGCTAAGTCCTTTTTAGTTTCTAAAAAAATAGCTGATGTACAGCTAAAAAGAAGTACAGATTTTTATATTGATACAATTTATGAATCATATAATCAAGCATCCGTAGAATCAATTATTTTACAAACAGACAAATCCTATACTGTGCATGATGATGGTAAATATAAATCATATACAATTAAAGATGGCAAGCCAGTGATAGAGATTGTCAATGAAGACAATCATAAAGTGGAAAGGACTATTTTGATTACTGAGGAGCCACATACCATTGAATTTAGAGAGCTTTCAACCAAATATGTTAAGAATATTTTAGAGTCGCATTGGCAAGGTGCAAATTATTCAAAGCGTATATGGAACGATACGGATTTATTAGCTAAAAGGTTAGAGGAGCTATTTACCGTTGAAGCTATGACAGGCATGTCTGAAATAGACATGACAAAAGCAATAGCAAAAGAGTTTAATCAATCATTTAATGTAGCACGTAGATTAATTAGAACTGAAGCAAATTATATGGCTGGTCAAGCTAAGATAAAAGGTTGGTTAGAGCATGGTGTTAAAGAGTATGTGATCGTCGCTGTGTTGGATTTTAGAACGTCTGAAAAGTGCCAGGGGCAGGACGGTAAACGATATAAAGTTAAAGATGCAGTAGTCGGGGAGAATTATCCACCATTCCACCCTTTTGTAGATCGGTCGCGCGTGCTTACTTTGGAGAACAATCGTTACGTGGCGACCGGAAAGCAATAGATAGAATTACAGGAGAAGATTTTACGATTAAACAGGCAACTACATATCGTGAATGGGAGAAGATTTTATTAGATCGTCATGGTGAGAAAAATTTAAATATCGCTAAGAAGAAAGTTAAAAATTATCGTGCTGATTTAGCTAAATTTACTAAGTATAATTCCATTATTGGTACCGACAACATGCCTAAATCATTCGATAAGTTCCAAGAAATGAAGTATAATGATGATAGTAAGTGGGAACAACTTAAAGATAATTATTTTGTTAAGTCTCGATTAAAAGATGGTCAATACAGTTCAGCTATTAATCCAGATAAACAAGCGCCACATATGAAATATACAGTTAAAAAAGGAAAAAGCTATTTTGATGATGATGTAGATATTCAAGAGTTATTTGATAAGTATGCTGGTACTGGTAACGTTGAAAGGGATAGGAACGGGAGAAGTAACAAAGAAATAGTTCATGCTAGAGAATTTGAAGGAATAGCAGCCAATCAAGGTTATGAAAGCAAAACAAATTACTTCAAGATACACTACTCAAAAAAACGAACACATATTGTTCCGTATGAAGGGAGAAATCAAGAATGAATCTTCATCAATATCTTGGTAAAAAAATAAAAGTTACATTTACTGACAATCAAGTTTTAAGTGGATTCTGCAATAGTTTCACTGGCAAGCTTGATACTGATGATGAACTTTATGATGAAATTACAATTGAAACTGATAAACATAAGTATGTCGGCTTCAACGAAAATGAAGTAAAAGAAATCGAAATAATCAACTAATGGCATTTAACCAATAAAAGGTTAAGTGCTATTTTTGTACTAAAAATTAAGGAGTGATCTATATGGATAATGAACTTAATAAGAAAGTTGAATACCTACTAAATGAAGTTGATAGATTAAGACATCAAGTTGACTATTTAGAAACTATTATTAAACTAAAGTAATTTAAGACTAATTTTTTTATTTTGTCCTAAGTATGACGTTAAAAACTACTTAAAACAATCGTACATGGGATTTTAATGCATAACATCGTTTAGAGGGCTTTGAGGCGTTCTGAGTGGTGTTTTTATTATGTTTAAATCGTGTGTGGGAAAAGGAGAAAAAAATGAAACCAAATAGATTAAAAATAAATTTGCAAATTTTCAACGACGGTAACCCAGGTGGAAGTGGAACTCCTGAAGCGATCACGTTTGACAATCAATCTGAATTAGATTCCTACTTAGATAAGCATGCTAGTAAGGCCCTCTCTACTGCTCGAGCTAAATGGGAGAGTGAAGTTGCTACTAAGTTAGAAGAAGCCAAAACAGAAGCGGAAAAGATGGCCAAGATGACCGCTGATGAAAAGGCTAAAGTGGAAGCTGATAAACAAGCTGATGTGTTAGCAAAACGTGAAGCGGATATCACTAGACGTGAATTGAGAGCTCAGGCGATAGAACAATTAGCAGAAAAGGGCTTACCTAGTGATCTAATCGGTGCAGTTGTGCTAAATGACGCTGATGCCTGTAATCAATCTATTGAAGTGATTGAAACTTCATTTAGATCAGCTGTAGAAAAAGGTGTTAATGAACGATTAAAAGGTTCTGCAAGTAATCCACCGATAGGGGCTGGAACCGTTAAAGGTTCGAATGGACCAAGTTTAGAAAAAATGAACGAATTTAGAATTACTAAATAAAAAAGGAGAATATAAATGAAAAAAATTCAATTAGATTTACAGATGTTTTCGGAACAAACGTTCAATCCTGATAATGTCACAATGATGAAAGCTAAAACGGGTAGTGTCCCTACTAATATTTCAGATAGCATTTTAACAGCAGTTAAACAAGGTTCTTCAATCATGAAACTAGCTAAACAAGTACCCATGACAAAACCAATTGAAGAATTCACCTATATGACAGGAGTGGGTGCTTACTGGGTATCGGAAGCAGAGCGTATTCAAACAAGCAAACCTACATTCACGAAAGCTGAAATGAGGGCGTATAAGTTAGCTGTCATTATTCCTACAACAAAAGAGAACTTGGATTATTCCGTTACTAACTTCTTTGAATTAATGAGGGCTGAGGTTTCTGAAGCATTTTCTAAAAAGTTTGATCAAGCGGCGTTTAATGGAGTTGATTCGCCATTTGTACAAAATATAATGAAAGCCGCTAAAGATGCAAAAAATACTGTACCTGAAACAAAAAATAAATACGATGACATTAATAATGCTATTGCATTTATCGAAGAAGAAGATTTAGAGCCAAACGGAATTACTACTTCACGAAAACAGCGTGTAAAATATCGCTCTACGAAAGATAGCAATGGAATGCCTATCTTCAACACAGCTAATTCAAGTGGGGTTGATGATATATTAGGATTACCTATTGCATATACACCCAAAGCAACTTTGGGAGAAGATGTGGCTGAATTAGTTGGTGATTGGGATTACTCTTATTACGGTATTTTAAAAGGTTTAAACTATGAAATTTTAGATCAGGCAACATTAACAACTATTCAAGATAGTGAAGGAAATCCAGTAAACTTAGCAGAACGCGACATGATTGCATTAAAAGCGACTATGACTGTAGGATTTATGGTTGTTAAAGATGAAGCTTTTGCATTAGTAGAAAATACAAAAAAGTAATTCCCCCGGAGGAAGAAAATCCTACGGATCCTAAAGAAATAGAAGAAGGAGAAGAAATCGGGGAAAAGGAGTAAAAAATGATAGATATAACGGAATTAGATAAGTTAAAAGTTCGTTTGGGAATCATCGATGACAAACAGGATAATAAGCTTTCTGTTCTGTTAGAAGATGCTGAAGATGAAGCACTTGGTTATACTAATAGAGATAAAATATTGCCTGGTATGCTAGGTTCAATTAGAGAACTAGCAGTCATTAAATTTAATATAGATGGAAATGAAGGAGAAACATCCCGAACTGAAGGTGGCGTGTCCCAAACTTTTGAAATGGGTATACCTAAAAATATAAAAAGCAAACTTAATAGGTATCGTTTAGGACATATGAGGTCGTTAAAATGAGACTAAAAGAGCGAGAATTAATCACAGTGTACTTAAAAAAGCACTTAGTGACTGAAAATAGTGATGGCGATGAAACTATTATATATAGTGATAAATCAGTTGAGTTAAAAATGAATGTCCAGAATGCAGGTGGGACCGTAAATGCTCAAATATATGGAATGAGACTACCATATATTAAAGCTTGCAAATATCAAGGTCTGGTAATTAAAGAGGGAGAAAATGAATTAGATGGACTATGTGTATTCGTGGAATCTGAAGATCGTCCAGACTATCATATACAATCAATCCAAACATTTTCTACTCATCTAAATATTATGATTGAGAGGTTATAATTTGGGAGTACAAATTAGCGGTTTAAGCAATTTAAAACGGAAGCTGGATAGTTTACCTAAATACATGAATACAGCTGTTAGAAATGCAACCTATGAGTTAACAGATAGCATACAAGGTGAAGCGCAAGCCAATCTTCAATCAAGTATTAAATATAGTAGTGGTGAACTAGCTGGAAGTGTTAAAACAGAAGTTACAACTGATAATGAGGGTAATATTGTTGGGCATGTATGGTCAGATAAAAAGCAAGCAATATTTAGAGAATTCGGGACAGGGAAAGTTGGCCAACATTCTAATAAAGAGTTACCACCAGGCGTCAGTCCTATTTATACTCAAACAGTTTGGTTTTTTCCAGTTGCGAGTACGTCTGATAATCTTACGCAATTGTATGGAATACCGACTATTAATATTCAAGGAAAAGAATTTTATAGGACTGGAGGTCAACCGGCTCACCCGTGGTTATATCCAGCATTAAAAAATGTGAGTGAATATTCTGATGAGGTATACGCTAAACATTTCCGAAACGAGCTTAGAAAGGCGATTAGATGATGAAAAAAGTCGATATCAAAGAAATCACACAAACTCTTTTAGCTAATATTAATGGTATTAATAAAGCTTCTTCAAGTTATCCAACTTCATGGCAAATTTTTCCCTCAGCAATCCATAAAACTTCTTCAAAACCACATTTTATTGATTTTGAAGGAAATGAACTTCAAAGCGAGTGGAATATTACTATAGAACTTTATAGTGATAAGACCTTAACCGATATTACAGACCATGTTATTCAACGGTTTAGTAATATCGGTTTTAATTTATCAAAAAAAGATGCCAATACCGCTGAAATGAAACGTGTCATTTTGGAAGCAGTGGCTATAGTAGATAATAATTCAAAAATAGTTTATCAAAAATAGGAGGAATTAAAATGAGATACATTAATTTAAAACAAGAAGTATTAAAAACAGATTTACAATTATTTGCAGATGAAATATCTGGCTTACTTTCTAAAGGAACAGCATTATCTTACAAAAGTTCTGGAGATAGTTATACCGCAGTTGCTGCAGTTAAAACAATTCCTGCCATTGGTAGTGATCCAGAAAAAGTTGATGTCACACACTTAGGTTCAGAAAAAAAATCATATGTTAAAGGGTTGGAAGATTCTGAAAATTTAGAATTTTCAATAATATATCAAGGAAAGAATTTTAAAGATATACACGCCCTTTGTAAAACAGGTAAAGAAACGGATTTTAAAATCACTTATCCTGATGGGATGGAAGTAACATTTACAGGGACACCGTCATTTAAGTTCAACGGAGCGGAAGTCAATAGTGCCTTAGAATTTTCACTTGTGGTAGTTGTATCAAAAGGTCCAGATATTAAACCAGCGCCCTAAAGCGCCTCGAAAACTTCAAGCAAGTAAAGTGACAGAAAAATCTGTCACTTTATCTTGGGACGAGTAGAGGTTAAAGAAAGGGGATTTCAGCTATGTCTGTAGACGTTAAACAAGATGGGGTTATTATCAAAAAAAATGTTAAGTCACCTGTAAATATTACCAGTTTAGATCCAGGAAAGTCTTATAATTTTGTTGTTGTAAATAGAGCAGGAACAAGCAATTTTATTAACGTAATGACAAATAAACCAGAAGAAAAACCAGTACCAAAAGCTAAGTAGAAATACTTAGCTTTTTAAATTAAAAAAATAAAAATATCGGAGGAATATATACTATGAAAAATAAAATTATTGAATTTGGCGGATTAGAATTATCTCTACGATTGGATGGTAAATCAATTTTTAATATTGAAAAAAGCTTAAATCAATCGATTATGGGTCTTATGGTAGGAGCTACAGGAGGAATGAAGATTCCACCTATTAATGAAATGCTTATTGTTTTACATGGAGCAAATGAAAAGCATGGTATTACCAGAAAAGATGTATTTTCAGCCTTCGAAAAATACTTGGAAGAAGGGAACACGACTTTAGATATATTCCAAATTATTACTGAATTATTAGAAGACTCTGGTTTTTTCGGGAAAATGAAAGAAACTACTCCAGAAGAAGAAATAACATTCGAGAGTCAAGTGAATCTGGACGAGTTCTAAAACCCAAAAAATTTGATACTATAACACAATTGCTAGAAGATATTTATCCTCTAGCAGTTGTATGTGGTATTAGTTCGAGTGATTATTGGGATATGACCTACAAAGAAATATTAGAACAATGTGAAGCTTTTAAACAAAATCAAAATGTTAGATTTAAGGAACGAGCTACATTCGATTATCGTTTAGCCAACCTTTTGTCTTATGCGTTTAACGATCCAAGTAAAATGCCTAAATTAGAAGAAGTCTATCCATTTATGAAAAAAGAAACATCAAAAATAGAACCTTCTCAGTATATGACTGAAAAAGATATTGTTGCTGATCAAGCATATATGGTTAATTTTGCCAAATCTCGTGAAAACAAACAGAAAAAATAATGAAAGGTGGTGAATAAATGGAATTAGAAAAGCTAGAAATTGTCTTTGATGCCAACATGGAAAAACTTCAAGAAAACATTGATAAGGTTTGGCCAAGTATCGAAAAGACATTTCAAAAAATAGATAAAATATCAAAAGGGACAGGAGATAAAGTTGGCCACAATTTAGATTTTCAAAAAATAGCTGAACGTCAAAATATAATTTTTGAAAAAATGGAAAAAAACATGAGTCATCATTTTTCTAAAATGGAAAATATGGCAAAAGATACCGGTGAACAGACAGGAAGAAATATAGCCACTGGTGTTTCCAAAGGAAGTAAGACTATAAATAAGAGCATTGATACTATGATTAAAGACATGAATTCTAAAATGGGACAAGCTAAAGCACAACAAGAAAAATTGGCTTTTTTAAAGTCACAAAGACAAGGTTCTGTCCGTTCAGGTGATGATAAAAAAGTGGTTAATTACGATACTCAAATAGCTCAAGCTCAAGCTGCTATGAATAGATACCATAGCCAAGGTAAAGATGTAGCTAGGTCGATGAAAAAAGAGTTTAACGCTGTTCCCAACTCTTTAAATAGTATTGCTTTTAAGATGGATTCTAATGAAAAACAAATCGAACGTACCCGTAAAAAAATAGCCCAAATGAACCGTGAATATAAAGATCAACGATTAGTCAGTGGTGGGTTCACAGATAAGCAATCTTTTGAAGATACACCTAGATCTAATAAAACAATGGATTCTATTTTAAAACAAACAGAGAAAATGAATAAATTAATACGAGACAATGATAATCTACAAAATGCTTATGCTGAGACTGAAGATAGAGCAAAAATTCTTAAAAATACTATGGCACAAGTTAATACTGAATTAGGGAAACCTTCATTCAAAGAAGCAGAGAAAAATACTAATAAATTTAAAGATGTATTATCAAAACTTAACCGCACTTTAAAAAGCAGTGTTAGTAATATGGGAAGTGCTGCCTATAATCTTGCGAGATTTTCTAAAAAAGGGAATGATTCTGCATCCATTTTTTCACGATTTGGTGGTGTATTTAACCGTACATCTAATAATATCGCCCATGGTTCTAAAAGTATAAACAAAGGGTTAGGTGGTATACAACGAAGCATGAAATCTCTATTTTCTAGCTTAATTGTATTTGGAATGATGTATAAAGGTATACAAGTCCTATCTAAGGGGCTATGGGATTCCCTAAAAACCAATGAAACATTTAGCTCATCTTTAAACCAGATAAAAGTTAACTTATTAACAGCTTTCTACCCTATATACAATGCTGTATTACCCGCTCTTAATGCATTAATGAATGGTTTAGCATATGCCACAGGACAAGTAGCTGCTTTTATTAGTCATTTATTTGGCACCACTTATGAATCTTCTAAACAAGGTGCTAAAGGATTATACGAAAATATTCAAGCTATGAATGATACAACGAAATCAATTGACGGATCTGGTACTTCTGCTGATAAAGCTAAAGATAAGGTAAAAAAACTTCAACGTGCTTTAATGGGGTTCGATGAAATCAATAAATTATCTATATCTGTCGATGAAAAAGAAAAAACAAATGATGATCCAACTAAACCTGCTATAGACTTTAGTGGTGCAGGTAATGACTATGGTGTACCTGCTTGGGCAAATAAAGTAAAAGGAATGTTTAAAGATTTCTTTGCTCCTTTTAAATCCGCTTGGGCAAAACATGGTAAAGCTGTCATGGATGCTTGGAAATACGCTTTAAATGAAGTTTGGCAATTAGTAAAAGCTATAGGTAATAGCTTCATGGAAGTTTGGACAAATGGTTCAGGTGAAAGATTAATAAGCAATCTGCTCATTTTATTATCAGATGTTCTTAATATTATTGGTGACATTGCAAAAGCTTTTAGAATTGCCTGGGAAGAAAATGATCGTGGTACTAAACTCATCCAACAAATATTCGATGCCTTAAATACTTGGTTAGAAGTTCTCCACTTAATTGCCGTATCATTCAGAGAAGTTTGGAACAATGGAACAGGTATTGAGGTAGCTAGAAATATTTTAGATTTATTTACTAATATATTTAGAATAATTGAAACAGTTGGAATATCCTTTAAAAATGCTTGGCAAGATAATGGTCGTGGAACAGCTATGATACAAGCTATATTTGATGCTTTAAATGCTGTATTAAGACTATTAGTTTCCATTACTGATTCATTTGATAGAGCATTTTCTAGCGGTATAGGTGAACGAATAATTGCTAATATATTAGAAATCACCACAAATTTATTTAATATCGTTGCTAATTTAGCAAATCAATTCAATAAAGCTTGGAAAGAAGCTGATATTGGAACTAAAATCATACAAGGTATCTTAGAACTAATTAATATTGTGTTAGACACCATTAATGATATGACTCTAGCAACTGCTGAATGGGCAAAATCATTAGATTTCACTCCATTACTACAGTCGATTAAAAAACTTTTAGATTCAATGCAACCATTAACAAAACATATTGGTCAAGGCCTAAGTTGGTTTTATGAAAATGTATTACTAAAACTTGCTAAATTTACAATTGAAGATATTATACCTTCCTTTCTCGATTTATTATCTGGAGCATTGGATTTACTTGATGGAATCATAATTGCATTTAAACCTGCTTTTAAATTCTTTTGGGATAATGTATTAGAACCATTAGCAAAATGGACTGGTGGGGTTATAGTTAAAGTTATGGGAGGGTTAGGTAAAGCACTAAGTTCAATCGGAGATTGGCTTAAAGTTCATAATAAAGGTTTTTCTGATTTTGTAATAGCAGTCGTGACTTTTTCTGGAGTAGCAAAATTAATATCTTTCATCACAACAGGTTTTAGCATACTTAGTGGTGTATTAGGGACGGTCAGTTCAATTATTGCTGGATCTGGTGGTGTAACTGCTGCATTAAGTGGGCTTATTAGTATTTTAGGAGGCCCTATAACTGTTGCTATTGGAATAGCTGTTACTGCAGGTGTCTTATTATGGAAAAATTGGGATAAAATCAAAGAAATGGCCACTAAATTAGGTAAATGGATTAGTAAAAAATGGCTTGGAATAAAAGATTCTACATCTGAAGCATGGGGGAAAGTATCGAAATGGACTTCGGACCATTGGGATAAAACTAAAGAAAGTATAAAAAGTGCTGCTAAAAAATCTGCCGAATATATCTCAAATAAGTGGGATAGCATTAAAACTATTACTTCTGAAGTATGGGGAAAAGTATCTAAGTGGACTTCCGAAAAATGGACCTCTACAAAAAAATATATCTCAGATTCAACTAAAGAATCTGGAGCTGCAGTTTCAAGAAGATGGAAAGCTATAAAAGATTCTACATCTGAAGCATGGAGAAAAGTATCAAAATGGACCTCTAATAAATGGAAAGATACAAAAGATTCTATATTTAGAGCTGCCGGAACATCAGAAGAAGAAGTAAATAGAAAATGGAAAAAAGTCAAAAAAGCGACTGAATCATTTTTTGGTGACGCTCTTGATATCACCAAAAATAATTTTGGTGGGATAATGAAGGAAATTGAAGAAAGTTCTAATGGTTCAGAGTCAAAAGCAACGACCGCATGGAAAGTTTTGAAAAAACATACAGCATCCGCTTTTAGAGACATTAAGAAGTCAGCAGTTGAAAATTTTGGCTTTATTATTGATAAAGCAGCTGGATTAGGTAAAGAAATAGGCGATGCTTTCAAAAAAGGGACTAAAGCTTTAAAAGATGGTGCTAAAAATATGTTCAAAGGTGCTGTAGATGGTGTTGCTCATGGAGTGAATAAAGTCTTTGAAGGAACTCGATTTGTGTTAAAAGTAGTAGGCGCAACTGGAGTAGCTGATGGTATAAAAGACTGGGTTCCTAAATATGCAACTGGTACCGGAAATCATCCAGGTGGGCTAGCTTGGGTTGGTGATGGTGGCATGAATGAATTGATATCTTATGGAGGAAATATGTTTTTATCACCGGCTACTGATACGCTTGTCAATTTACCTCGTGGAGCAGAGGTGTTAAGCGGGCCAAAAACACAGGCTTTCTTCGACGGTGATGTTCCAGCTTACGCAAAAGGCTCTGGAGGTTGGCTAGATAAAATTATTGGTGGAGCTAAAGGATTTGGTAAATCAGCTTTTAATAAAGTCAAAGATTGGTCTAACGATATTTGGGATTGGGTAGCTGATAAAGCTTCAATAGGATCATTACTTGGTCATAACATAGGCAAATCTTTAGATAAATATGCTGGATTTACAGGTCACCTAGTACAAGGGGTAACTAAAAAAGGTATTGAATCTGCAAAAGATTTTATATTTAATAAGGCAACAGAAAATGGAAGTTCATTTGATGGTGCAGTAAGTAAAGATTTTGGAATGGGGTCTTACAAATATCTAGCTGATATAGCTAAAAAAGCTATTAAAAGATTTGATATGACAGGAGGAGTTACCTCTGGATTCCGACCAGGCGATGTTTATTGGCATGGAAAACGTCAAGCTATCGATATAGCCTATCCTGCATCTATGAATGGAACAAAAAAATATATGGACCCAGCTAATTGGGTATTTGAAAACTTTCCCAAGCAAGTTGGTTATGTTATTACACAAGGGAAAGTCCGTGATAGAAGCGGTATGAGTGGACAAGTTGCCAACAGTAAGTGGGTTCCATGGCCAGACAATGATCACTATGACCACTTACACATTAATGGACTATTAGGTGCAAAAGATGTAGGTAAAGGTGATACAGGTATTGATGGTAAAAAAGACAAACATGGAAATCCACCTGGGTCTGGAGTAGACCGCTGGAAGCCATATGTAAATAAAGCGTTTGTTGCAACTGGTGTAATTAAAACACAAGAGCGTTTCAAAAAGTTTATGACTCAAATACAAACTGAATCTAACGGAGACCCTGGTGTTACTCAAAATGGCTACCATGATGAAAATAGTGGAGGTAATGAAGCTAGAGGACTTATGCAAATTGTTCCAACAACTTGGAATGACATTATAGCTAGATATTTCCAAGGAGCTAAAATGGACCCTTATAACGGTTACGATTCTATTAAAGCTGCCTTAATGTATATAGATAATTATGTTAACTCTAGTATTGGTTACTACAAACCAGGTGATTATTGGCGATGGATTGGTCGAGGGCAAGGTTATGAAAATGGGGGAATTGTTCAAAATGAAGGTATGTATCGTTTAGCTGAAGGTAACAAAAAAGAAATGATTATTCCTTTAGAAAAAACATCAAGAGCTAGAAATTTAATTGAACAAGCTATTGAATATCTCGGAATCGGTGATGAATTCGCATCTATTGAAATGCCAAATGTATTTGACGATACAACAACACAAAAATTTGTATCTAATAATCATCAAGTTAATGATATTAATGACGGAGGAATAAACCAAATGACTTCTACCTTAGCGAATGCTATCATGATGGCTATTGGAGATAATAATCAATCTAATCAACCAGTTTCAGTTACATTAGAAGCAGACAGTCGTCAATTAGCCGAGGTCGTAATAAAAGAAATAAATAAAATGACAAAACGCAACGGAATCATTCCGATTGCTTTCTAGGAGGTTAATCTATGGTCGGTTTAATTATTAACGGTGTCCAAGTAAAGCTGCCTAAGAGTTTTACTGTTGATCACCAAGATATTGATTCAGATACATCTGGTCGTAATGCTAAAGGTGAAATGGTGCGTGACGTATTAACAAAGAAAGTAAAATTGAATTGTGAATGGGGTCCTATGGCTGACTCCGAAATATCATCAATATTACAAAATGTAGATAAAGCGTTCTTTACAATTACTTATCCTGACCCCAAAATAGGTACACAGTTAACAAAAACTTTCTACGCTGGAGACAAAACCTCTCCAGCGTATTCTTTTAATGAAAAATTCAAAAAAATGAAATGGAGTGGATTAACTATAAACTTCATTGAAAAATAAGGAGTGCATGAATTGATTAAAGTCAGCGAAGCTTTCAATACTGCTTTTAAAAGTGATGCGCGAGAAATCCATGCACGTATCACTATTAAAACAAAAAACGGAACCAAAATTTTTACCAACAATGATTTATATACTTTCGAATATAATGGTGGTTCATTATCTGGTGATAGTTATGGTATTGGATCAACAGTTGCTAACTCATTAAATTTCACCCTATGTAGTGCTGTGGATGGGCTTTCCCAAATGGATGAAGTACAACTTGAAATAGGGATTAAAATCGATGAAGGATCAATAGAATATACCAACATGGGTATGTTTATTATATCGGAATATGTAGATGTTGATAAAAATGAAAATAAAACATCTGTTGAATGTTTTGATCGCATGTTACTACTCGAAGGAAATTATAAAAGTAAATTAAAATATCCTGCTCAAATAGCTGATGTTGCTCTAGAAATAGCTAATTTAGCCGGTGCAGAAATTAATAAATCCTCTTTTAGTCGTTTATCTAAAACCACTATTAAAGAGATTAAAGGATACTCATATAGGCAAGCTTTAGGGTTTATAGCACAATTCGAATGTGGATTTGTTACATTTGATAGGGATGGCTTATTAGATATCAGACAACCTGCTAATACAAATTATAAAGTAACAACATCTGAATACTTTATGAAAGGCCTTAGAAAAAACGATTTAATGTATCGTTTAGGAGGTATAAGAGTCACTGTACCTGGAACTGATAATTCAGAATCAAAAACTTTAAAAGTTGGAAATGCTAAAGGTTCTCAAATCATCTTAGAGAATCCTGTTATGACCGAAAATATATTGAAGAATATATATCAACAAATAGAACATATAAACTATTATCCATTCACATTAGATTGGCGTGGAAATCCTTCCGTTGAAGCAGGGGATTGGATTACCATGCAAGACAATAAAGGGAATGAATTTAAATCACTTAATTTAACGTATAAATTAAGCTTTTCCGGTGGTATAAAAGCTGTTTCATCAGCTGATACACAAGTTCAAAGTGAAGTTTCATACCAATTCAAAGGACCCATGCAACAAAAATTAGATAAATTAACTGGATTGATAAATGACGCTGGTATAGCAGTGAATTGGGGACTTGATGAACCTCCAAATCCAAAAGAGGGAGATATTTGGTTTAAAAAAAATGGACCAGACAGTGAGATATGGATATTCCAAGATGGTAGTTGGAAATTAGAACTAAGTAATAAATTATCCGAGGAAATTGAAAAACAAATCAATGAATTGGACGAATTATCTCAAGTACAAAAAGAAAAGATTGAACAGTCCTTGAAGGAGTCTCAAAAAGCTATTGAAGAAGCTGGGTTTTCTAAACAATCAGCCGATGAAGCGGATAAAAAAGCGGAAAAAGCTATCAAAGAAGCCGGATTTTCTAAAGGGTTATCTGAGTCAACACAAAAAGAATTAATCAATTCTCAAAAAGAATTGACGATCGTAAAAGATAGTGCTGATAAAGCGATTCAGGATGCGGAAAAAGCATTAGATAACATTGAGAATATTGAAATTGGAGGAAGAAATTATTTTTTGAACTCCTCCAAATTAGATCAAACTAATATTTTGCCGTATAGTGGTTCAAAATTACATTTAGTTACTCAAAATGTTGAAGTAAATGAATGGAATACAAAAACCGCTACAAATTTTCAATTTACAACCACACCAATTAATCAAATTGGTGTATTAATTGTTGGGAGAAATATCCTTTATCCAGAGAGACACTATGGTGAAGAGTTTATAACATCTACTTATATTTTAAATAATGGAACAGTTCCATTCACTATATCTGATAACGCTGGTGGAAATTTGGTTATACCACCGAAAATACCTATGAGGGCTATTATAAAAAATCCTAAAGCAACAGTGGGAGCAGGTTATCAAATAAATATTACGGCTCAAACAACAGGTATAAATTTTACAATATGGCATCCTAAAATGGAGGTTGGCAATAAACCTACTGATTATTCCCCAGCTCCTGAAGATGCGGAATTAGAAATAATGAAAATAAATGGTGAATTAACATCTAAGGCGTCTCAAAAAGATATTGATAAACTAAACCAAACAGTTACCAATCATGAAGTATCTATCAAACAAAATGCTAAAGAACTTGAGGCTAAAGCAGATAATTCTATTGTAGATACAATTAATAAAACAGTAAAAAATCAGAGTTCTCAAATTAAATTAAACTCTGATGCACTGAAATTAAAAGCAGAGAAAAGTTATGTTGATCAAAAAAATTCAGAATTAGATAGTAAAGTATCGTCTGAATTTACCGTTCAAGCTGGAAAGATAAGTGCCAATTCAAAAGACATAACTGAACAAGGTACTAAACTAGGAAAATTAGAATCTAGCGCTGATAAGATGGTTTCTGAATTGACGGAATTAAAGAATCAAGAAATAGGCGGTAGAAACTACTTCCCGTATACCTATACAACTGGAGTGGAAAACATATCGAGTTGGTCAACACCAATGATCCTCAACAAAGAATTAAATAAAACAAAATTAATACCAGGTGAGACTTATAGAATAAGATACTCATACCGACAAGAAGAAGACCCTACACCATACGTTCCATTTTCTCAAAATGCACATGGAACATTGTTACTATATTCAGGCGTAGAAGGTCATCCGAACGTTTATCTCGGTGGTTTGGAAAATAACGTAGAAGATGCCAAAACATGGAAAAAGGGGACAATTAGAACTAGGCAGGCAGTTTTCACAATGCCAAAAGATATAAGTATGCCAACTCAATATAGGATAATATCATATACATTTAGGGCTATGAAGAAAGACAATCCTAGCACTTTTGTAAAAACCCTAACAGGTACTTTTTTCGATATTAAAATTGAAAAAGGAGATAAATATACAGACTGGTCACCTGCTCCTGAAGATAACATAGAAAAATTATCTAAAATAGAGCAAACAATTGATGGTATTCAAGAAACTGTAAAAAATAAAACAGATCAATCACAAACAACACAATTAGCCGGTCAAATTACCACAGTAATTAAAGATGTGAATGGCAATAAGACGGAAATATTAACAACTAAAAATCAAATCAAGGAATTAATAACCAGTACTGATGGTAGGTTTGTGGAAGTTAACAAGCAATTAAATGGTATTCAAACAACAGTAAAGAATAAGGCAGAGCAAACACAAGTCACTACGATTGCTGGACAGTTAACAACTGTCATGAAAAATGTTGATGGTCATGAAGCTAAAATAACAGCTAATACAAAACTTATAAATTCTAAAGTCAGTAAAGGGGAAGTATCGTCTCAAATTAATATAGAAAGTGACAATATATTAATTGATACCTCTGGTAAATTAGTTCTTTCTGCTGAAACGATTAGAATAAAAGGGAAATCTTTTTTAGATGCCGCGGTGATAAAAGATTTATCAGTAACAAGTGCTAAAATCGCAAACTTATCTGTAACTAATGCTAAAATAGCCTCCCTTAATGTTAGTAAATTAACAGCTGGAACCATTAACACAGGGAATATTAAAATTGCTAGTACACTTGAAATGACTGGTGAGAATGGGACTTTAAATGGTCATTATGATTATGATGAACCCGTTGGACAGGCAATTCTTCCAAGAAGGTTTGTTGGTAGTTGGCAGCTTGGAAGACGTTTGATGCGGTTCGTTGGAGAAACGTATGATTCAAAAACAGGGAAAAAATACTATACAAATACTTATTTTGGGCAAGACCAAGTGAAGATGAGAAAGTATCGTAATGGAGATCCTAATGATATTGTCGGTCGTATAGACATGAGCGTTTATAAAGAATCCAGAATAGATGTGGTTAATGATTATTCTCAAATAGAATCTGTGAGAAGTATGACTAGTATGACTGGTAAAGGATTGCAAGGTAGAATCATAGGAGCAATGTCATTAACAACACGTGCCGGTTTTAATGGAGAGAGTGATCATCTGTCTAAATTCTTATATATATATCCGGTGAATACTTGGAACCCTGGTAAATCAAGTCATGCATTCAGAATCCGATATCATGGAGAAAATAGTGTTAAATTATATGAAATAAATTCTACTTTTATATACAATGCTACTGGTGGAGGGGCTTATGATGTAAAAATTTCATCTAACGGTAATCTAAAATCATCAAGAGGCACCTACAATACTAGTAATCTCAATACTATCCAACGAAGTTCGCAAGCTAAAGCAATAGTTGGTGATAAATCACTTTCCAAAATTGTCAATTTAACTCCCACATCATGGAAAAAGAAAATTGAAAATAAAGATAGTAAATTAGCTAACTTAAAAACATTGTCTAATCAAATTCAAGTAGGTTATACCATTGAAGATTTGCAAAAAGCAGGATTAGATAATTGTTTAGTAATCAATGAGGATACAGGTGAAGCCGACGATTATCGTGTAGAATTGGTGCTTCCATACCTTGTAGAAGCAATTAAATCATTAAGTGAAGAAGTAACACAATTAAAAGAAAATAAACTGGAGGAATATACCAATGGAAATCGAAATCACACAGGAAGACTTGCAGCAGTTAGTTAACAATCAACAATCAGAGATAGCAAGTCTTAATTTAAGTATTAACGCTATTAGTCGTGTATGTAATGAAAAACAGTCAGAAAATGAAAAATTAAAACTAGAAATTTCTCAATTAAAAGCTAAAAAACAGTCACACAAAAACTATAATAAAAAGGGGACTAAATAATGATGGAAGCTACTTTAGAAACAAATGAAATCACTGAATTAACTGGGATTATCAGAGTTGAAAATAAACAAGTTGTAATGTTGCGAGGATCTGTCGCAACTAGTGAGGGTGATTCAGAGTCTATGAATCAAACAATCATTGACCAAACGCTTTATAATGCTAATAAAAAATCAATACGGAAAGCAATTTCAGATTTTCAAAACAGATTTTATGAAATTCAAGACCGAAAAGACGAGGAAGCTGCTGAAGAGTAGGCTTTTTTATTTTACTGTTAGGAGAAAATTATGGAAAAATATTTTAATTGGTTAACTGTTATATTTGGATTATTAGGTGGCACAATTGTTAATTTTTTAGGTGGTATGGATAAAATGTTGCATGTTTTAATCTTTTTAATTGTCATTGATTTTATCACTGGATTAACAAAAGCCTTAGTTAACAGACAATTATCTAGCCAAGTGGGATTTAAAGGCATTACTAAAAAAGTGGCCATCTTTCTGGTTGTTGCAATTGCAGTTGAGTTAGAAATGTTAATGGGGGATAGTATTCCATTACGATCCATGACCATCATGTTTTATGTAGCAAATGAGGGGCTATCATTGGTTGAAAATTTAGGTGACATTTTACCACTACCTCAACAAATAAAAAATGTATTCGTACAAATTAGAGATAAAAATGAGGAAGAGCAACCTAAATAGGTTGCTCTTTAAAATAATTAGGAGTGATTTACATGGTAAAAATTATTAATAAATCAGTATGTCGAGGCGTTGCTGGAAAACGTTCAGGTAAAGTTCTAGGTGTTGTTATTCATAATACATGGGACAATAACTCTGCTGAGAGTCATCTAACACGCTTAGGAAATATGACATCCAATCAATTAGCGGCAGGATTTGCTCATTATTATATTGATCATAAGACTATTGTCAGAACTGAAGAATACGTTCAACCGAGCGTGGCATGTTGCTAATGAATATGGAAATAATGGTTATTTAGGATATGAAGTACGTGGCAATCGTGACACACCACGTGATGAATACCTAAAAGGAGAACAAAATGCGCTGAAACAAGCAGCAGAAGATTTAAACTATTATAACTTACCTGCCAACCGTACCACAGTCGCTTTACATCATGAATTTAGCGATACAGAATGTCCTAAGCGTGCATTGATTGAACATTGTGGTTATGACTCAACTCAAGTGGTACCTGAAGCAATCAGTAATAAGCTTAAAGACTATTATATTGCTGAAATTAAGAAGTATATGAATGGCACTGTGACGTCATCAAAACCAAAAGAAACAACTTACCATGATAAAGCTGGTTGGTATAAAATGAAAGTTGACGATACATTTTACATTGATAAACATCTTAGCAAAGTGAGTGGTTGGAAGTTAGCAAAAGGATCTGTCTTTCATATAGATAAAGTAGTAAAAGTTGGCAAAATGGCACGTGGAGAAGTCCAGTTAGGGACTGTTAAACGCTACATGACACTGAATACTGACATTGTAGATAAAGCCTAAAATAAACCTATCTCTTAATTGAGATAGGTTTATTTTTTTGCTATATTCTACGAATATATTAAGAACTGTTGAAGCCATCTAGGTATATTTGACTCTTGTATACATATGTAATACAATTAACTTGTAAAACAAAAGTATACAAAGGAGGTCTTCAAATGAGTACTGTAACATTTAGAGTTACTGATGAAGAAAAATCTTTCATTCAATCTATGGCTGATCTTAACGGACAAACCTTATCAGAATTAGCTAGAACTAAATTATTAGAAGGATTAGAAGATCAAATAGATATGGGTTTATATGAAAAAGCTATGAAAGCACATGAGGAAAAAGACGAAAGTATTTCGCATCAGGATATGCTTAGAGAGTTAGGGTTATGATAGAAAAAAAATACACTGTTCGATATGAGAAAAATGCTCAAAAAGCATTAAAAAAAATGGATAAACATCAAGCCATGCTCATATTATCTTGGATTTCTAAAAATTTAGAGGGAACAGATTCACCACGTGTTCATGGTAAAGGATTAGTAGGAAACAAAAGCGGTCAATGGCGATATAGAATTGGTGATTATCGCTTATTAGCCAATATAGATGATGAAACGATCACAATTTTAGTATTAGAAATTGGTCACCGTAGAGAAATTTATAAGTAAGAAATTATAGTTTTTTCACAATCAAATAAAAAGCACGAATCCTATTAAATAGGGATTCGTGCTTTTTGTTTGAGGTATACCAATTTAACTTCACAAGGAAAAGGCTGAAAAGCCTTTAAGGACGCGCAGCTTTATATAATTAAGATTATGTCTACCTAATGGTTAAATAACTAAAATAAATTACTTATTCTTTTTCTTCTTAGCATTATTTATTATTTCTAAAATACAAAATACAGTTAAAATCGTTGTAATAATCAAAAGAATCAGCTTAGGTAAAGAATAACTTTTTGTTAATAGATTGGTTATTTGGATAGGCAAACTAATTGTATAAATTATAAGCCATAAAATATTATAAATTTTTCTCATTGTTTCCTCCGATTCCTATTTTAAACTATTATTCATCAGAAGATAATATTAATACTAGAATTATTGTTGCTAAATGGTGGAAAATAGAATCTAAAACATCTGGTGGTATTTCTTATGGAGGTTGGAGAAATGGACCTTCTGGAAAAGGAAAGGCACGTCTATCTGCTACTAACTCCAATACAACAAATCATTCAATAACCTCATCTATTTCTGGAGATATGCCAATAGGTAAAGGGAAAATAGGTTCTTCACTAGGTATTACAATTGGTGAATCAAAACAGTTTGGTGTATCCTATTAGATAGATATTCCAAAAAACAAACAACAACAAATTATTTTTAGACCAGTTTACAAAATTACAAAAGTTAAACAAAGATATTATGTAGCTGGATCTAAAACTAATACTGTAAAGACTGCAACAGTCAAGTCATTTAGCCATTGGGATTATTCGAAAAAAACGCTTTAAGGAGTGAATATTATCAAAAAACATATGTATAAATTATCATTTTTTATAAGCTTATTTTTAATTTTTCAATTACAAGTGTTAAGTTATATCATCTGGTATTTAACAAATGAAGGTCTTATTAACGGAGTTTTAGATAAATATTTATTATTTAAATCTCCGTTAATAATAATTCCCATTACGTTTCTATTGTATTCTATATATGGTTTATTCAATATAGAGAAAAATAACTAGGGATAACGCCACATTATGTTAACTAAAAAGAGGTAGTACTCAAAAAATCTGACTACTACCTCTAACTTCTTATAATTTTAAAAATAGATCTGTTACAAAGCTTATAATTAAAGCCAGTATTCCAAAAATTAATGTAAAAGTGAATACAATCAGTATTTTCTCTTTAAAGTAACTTTTATTATTTCGTTTTCTTTGTAATTCCTCTAAATTTAAATCGCCTTCAGAAAAAGCAATAATCTCTTTAAACGTTTTTACATTGTATTTCTTTTTTGCTATTTCTATTTTAATAGCAAAGTACATAGCTATTGCCCAAAGTATACCAAATGGTATGTAGCCTTTTATACCAAATATCATTATACTTGGAACTCCTATAATCAATACTAAAAATAAAAATAGTAACATCCCTTTAGTATCTCTATCCATTTTTTCTTTTGCTACAATATTTTTCATAGTCATCATATCCCCTTTAACTAATTCATCTAAAGAGATCTCAAAAAGAATACTTAGTGCAACTAAATTATGGATATCAGGATATGTCTTATCATTTTCCCATTTTGAAATAGTTTGACGAGTAACATATATTTTCTCGGCTAACACTTCTTGAGAATATCCTTTTAATTCACGATATTTTTTTAATTGCTTACTAAAATTCATTTTTGTTTCCTCCTTGTAATTTTAGAGTACATTCTGTTAAGGAAAATATCTGTCTATTGTAAGTTCCAATCACTATTTATCTAGTGTATATGTTTGTTTACATTGCTGTAAAGAGGATATACGAACTTGGTTTAACATGATTTTATGTTAACTGTGACGTTTGCAAGAGAAAAACATGGACAATCACCCTATAAAATATTTGAAGTCATAAGAAACGTTCTGATGGCTTTTTAACTTGGCGTAATGCTTCATATGTTAAGTTCGATAGAAAGTATTAACTTCTATTGAATAGCTAAATACAAAAAAATAATATACAATTATAGACGAAATAAAGCATACTTAATTATTAATTATAACAAAAAGTACCATAATTACTATATGTATGTTATACTATGTAAGTAATCAATTTTGAAACGTGAACTAGAGTCTTTGTTATACCTATATAATAATATAATTCTTACTTTTGCTTATCAAATATTTTTTGCAACAAATAGCATATAATAAATATGCACTAGGAGGAATTTTATATGAATAAAGGTACAGTAAAATGGTTTAATGCAGACAAAGGTTTTGGTTTTATCACTGGAGAAGATGGCAATGATTTATTTGCTCATTTTTCAGCTATTCAATCAGATGGTTTTAAAACACTAGACGAAGGTCAAGCAGTTACATTTGATACAGAAGAAGGCCAACGTGGCATGCAAGCTGTTAATATTTGTAAAGCATAAATATAAACGTATAAAGTCACAATTTTGTGGCTTTTTTTATTTGGGAGGAGAGTGCTTATGGTACCAGGACAATGGAAACCTCAAGAATATTTAACACAGAATAAATCCTTTTATGAGAATCAAAATATATCATTTATGTATAATAAAAAGCTATGTGTCGGTAAAATAGATAAATTGTTAACAAATTCAGTGATAGTATCACTTCCAATACATAAATCGAATGATATTGCAGAAAAAACTGTTATTAATTATAAAGATTTAACTGTTATATAATTTGATTTAGTATAAATTTATTTAAAAATCCATCAGAATAATTCTGATGGATTTTTATTTTTGTAAAATTAAGATTATGTCTGCCGAATAGTTAAATAACTAATTTTTATTTTTCTTAGTAACATTTTTATGCTTTGCCAACTCTAACCAAACAGGAACTGTATTAATCAAAAGAATGATTGAAATAAAAAAATAAATATAACTATTTTTATATCCAGTTGAGTTTAATCCCATCATTACTATTATTAATAAAATATTCAATAACGTACTAACAAAAAAACTTGTACTTAATTTTTCTTTACTTTCTTTAACTTCTAATTTCTTAATCATAGTAATGTCCCCTTTTATTAATTCATCTAAAGAGATCTCATAAACATCACTCAATAAAATTAAACTTGTGACATCAGGTAAGCTTTTAGAATTTTCCCAACTAGATATAGTTTGTCTAGATACATGAATTTTATCCGCCAATTCATCTTGGGTTAAATTCAAGTGTTTACGTTTAATTTTTATTATTTCTCCAATGTTCATTTCGTTCTCCTTACTCATTACCTTATTTGATATTCTATGTTTTTTCCATCAAGGATGGCTTACATTCATTTATATTATACCAATGTAAAGGTCTTTTGACGTTGAAATATAAGTAATGATTTTAACTTGGTATAATGTATATTATATCCACTTATATTTTTAAATATATTTTGTATTAATTTTAATCAATATATAGTAAAATTATACTTAATTCCGCCCTAGTTACCAGTTATATGAAAGTCTAACTTAAATTACAGTCTACGGACGGATAGTGGAACTCACAAAGTAATTTATTAGGGGAGGTATTAAAGATAAATGACTAAAATTAAAGATAAGCAAGATATAATAGCTCTCGACAAGAAGATTTATAAACGTTTTTTAAAAGATCAATTTACAAAAGATATTATAGATATTACCGATAATAAAATACTAGTAACTTATCAAACTAAAAAAGAATGGGATCAACTTTTAAAAAAACTTAGTAAACCTGTTTCAATTTATTCTGATAAAAACCCTTACAAGTCAGCCCCTAAAAAAAAGAAAAAGAGATTGTCTAAATCTGCTTTCATAAAAAAACAAAAGAAGGATTATCATCAAAGGCACTGGAAAGGAATGGCTTATGGAGATAAAACCCAAGCTGGCGAAGTAACTGTAGAAAAAATAAAATAAAAATATATGTATCCTTAAAAAAAGTAAAATCACTATAATTGCGTTTATTATCACTATTTAAAAGGCCTTCAGAATGATTCTGAAGGCCTTTTAAATTTATATATGACTGATAGCCATAGTTACATATAATACATTCTAAGCGGATCGTTTAGATAATCATTCACCATTTCAACTGTAGCTTTCGAGTATTCTGCTGAAAGCTTAGAATAGTACGCAGATTCTCTCTGAATACTTTCAATACGTCTGTTATGCATATCTTGTTCATAAACATTGATAGCTTCTGTTAAATTATTTGCCCGCTTATTTAATAAAATTCCATACATATACTCTAATGAAAATAAATTAAAATAATTTTGTGGTACATATGAGCGAATAGAACTATTTATTTTATTGTCCCAATATCCATTTAAAACTGGATATAACTTATTTACAACCTTATCAGCACTCTCTTTTTCTTCTTCTAATTTTTTTAATTTAGGATACTTATTAAAATCAATTTTATCTTTATGCTTATCAAAACCTTCCTCAGCATAAATAAAATAAAAAATATAACTAACAAATAAATATACTATGATTGGGATCAATAATATTGTAAAAATTTTAATAAAAGCAACAAATTTTACTAAAGCTAAGTCTGAATTTGAGTATGTAAAATTAAATGTCACTATATCAAATATATCTTTTAGATAATTTTGAAAATCAATAAAATTTTCTTTCATAATAGTAAGTAGTTTATCACCCATTAACAAAGCAAATAATAATCTAAATACCATATATATGCTAAATAATATAATAAATGGAATAATAATCGGCTTTAATTTAGAAAATTTTATTTCTCTAAATCTCCAGGGGGTTGCTTTAAATACATCTTTAACATTTCCATCAAAATTTTGAACTATATTGATATTCTTATCATAAATATATTTTTGATCTTCATAATTTTTTAGCAAAAAGAAAGCTTTTTTTATATTTTCAGCACAAATTTCTCTTTCTTCTTTCTTGCTGATCGTATTAGTTACCAATAAATCGTTTAAAGTAACATTAAATAATTTAGATAATAAAACTAACGATTCAATAGGTGGACTAGATGTATTAGATTCCCATTTCGCAAGGGCTTGTCTGGTAACGTTCAGCTTAGTACCTAACTCTTCTTGTGTCATATTATTTTGTAATCTAAGATTTTTTATTTTTTGTCCATTAGTAATAGGCTTTCTTTCATCCATAAAAAACATCCTTTCCAAATATGTTTATTATATTTAGTGTAGGACACACCTTTCATGATATCAAGCAACTATCAGGTAACTCAAAGTAACATTATTAATATACCTACATTTTATTACTATTTTTAAACAAATTAAGCAGAATCTTAAAAATTAAGATTCTGCTTAATAACGTTAAATTATTTTGATTTAATTTTTTTTACTAATCTATCATTATTAAGATCTCCAAATAATTCATTAAAAATATTTCTGCCAACTAATAATGATTTTGCTTGATTAGCTGCTTCTTCGCTATCATAAATATATGCATTACCTGTTGCCGTTGAAAATAAAATGTTATCTGCGACTTTTTGCTTTTCCGATAGCCTATCAATACGCTTAACTAAATTTTCCATAATAGTACCTCCTTTCACTTTATAACTAAGTATTAGCAAAAGAAGGCTATTTAATTTTTTATCCTAGTTAATTCTGAAAAATTAACTAGGATATTCATGTATTCAATATAACTATTCACTTAGTATTTGTTATTTAAATATTTTTGCAAAAAATCCTTTTTTAGTGTCAGGTTCTTCCTGGGAAGTATCTTTAACAAACTCACCATCAACAACATCTTGTTGTTTTTCTGTTTTAAGTTGTTCTTGGCTCATCAACAGCTGCTGAGCCTTGGTTATTGTGGTCAATTCATTATTGTTGTTTTGTAGGTGTTCTGACTGTTTTACATAATTTGAAAACAGCTCGTCATATTTTGTACTCAATGTCTTATATTCTTCTTGTAACTCTTTTATCCTGTCTGACTGTTTTGAATTATCAGACAACAACATTTCATTCTTCTCTTTTTCATGTTTTAACTGTTCTGACAACATTTCTATTTTATGTTTATCAGTAATTAATTCTATTTTTGAATCTGAAATAGCCATTTTATTTTCTTTGTTTTTATTCGTTTTAAAACTTGAAACAAATTTGTCGTAGTTGTCTGGACTTAATAAATCAGCTAATTCTTTGATTTTTTCATACTTAACAGCTAATGTTCTGTCTTCATTTGTCGTAATAAAAGAATTATAAGTATCTTCATCTAATTCTTTTATTGTGTTTAATCTTGTATAAACAGTCGTTCTTGGTATGTCTGCTTGTTTTGCAAACTTTGCAAATGTTAAGTCATTCATTTATTTCACCTCTGTTTTCTGTTTTGATAATGTTCAAACACTAAAACTTAATAATTGATTTTAATATTAACTAGATATTGCTCAATGGATTTTTTTAAATACTTTACTATGTTTTGCTTATTCTCATCATATCCAATTTTGTGATTAGCTACATATTCAATATGGTCAACTACCCCATCTATCCCTTTTTCAGTCCTTAAATCGTCATACAAAGGATATACGCTCCTTTGTAGGTTAGACATCACTTTCTTATCTAAAACGTCTGTGGCGCTTAATATGAAGTGTTTCATAAGGATATTCGTGTACTGACTATTAGTTGCTTGGACATACAGCTCTTTTTCAGCAATTTCTTTTTTATTTAAATTATCACTTTCTTTATAATCGACAGCAGCTTTAGGTGTATATTTATCAATAAAAAACTGAATACCATCAACTGATCTTCCTTTTTTTATTTTTTCAAATTTTATAGAAAAATTTGTCTGCTTATTAATTTCATTTATAGGTTCTATTAGTATTCTTTTGGTAAAGTCATTCATCTTTTTATATTCATTAGTCGTATCTGTCAATTCTCTTAAAGATTGAATTTTTATATATGGATTTTTTAAACTATCTAACTGTTTATCAGTTCTACTACCAGCTTCTTTATATTTAATGTATTGATTATAGTGCATAGTTAACCATTTATATAACGTAATAGAATATTTAGAATTAAGCTTAACAATATCCATGATAGTATACTGCGTAAAATTACTCTTTAAATCAATTAAGTATGGCATTATGTCTGGATTAAACCTAACTGTAACTTCGTCATTATAGTCATTCCATCGAATTGTTGGTAAAGGATTTATAGAGATAAATTCATAACCTTCATTCTTCACTTCTTTAATGTCGAAGAAGGCTTGATCTTGCATTTTTTTTATTGATTCTTTAAATCTAAAGTGTTTATTTGCACTTGAAACATCAAATAATTTAAATAATTCATTTTTAGATAAGTAAATTAAATTATCTTTAGGAGGGTTGTTGGTATCGATAGCAGATACTGCTATTTCAAAAATTTTCAGCGGCGTTTTATCCATTCTAGCTACCGATTGAATTAAATCGTTATGTTGTACTACTTTTCTATTAAAGCTTTCTTCTTCGATAACCATTAACTAACCTCTTTCTAATTATTAATAATAATATATTAACTCTAATAGTGGGACAAGTCAATGATTCTTGTCACTTTATACATCCCCTTTTGTCACACTATGCATCCCCTTTTGTCACACTATGCATCCCCTTTTGTCACACTATTATTGCTGTAACCCTTGTTATTACTGATCTTTTTTACGCCCAAAAGATTAAAAGACAAAATATATAATATAAATATATATAAATTTGCAAAATTATTTAGTTAACAAATCATTTTATTACACATAATTAAAAGACGAGAAAATGTAATGTAAGAGACGAATAACCTTATTATTTTTTCGTCTTTTAGATCATAATAATAAAGACGTCCTGAGTTATCTAAACGATTAATAGTGTGACAAAAGGGGATGTCTTTATCTTTACAAATAGTTTATTTAATAAAAATTCTTTGTAAAGACGAGAAAATGTAATGGAAAAGACGAATGACCTTATTATTTTTCGTCTTTTCCTTTTTAAAACATCCCCTTTTGTCACACTGTATATTTTTTATATAAAAAGGCAAAGAGCTTAGCTCCTTGCCTAATTTAAATTAATAGTTAGTTTGTCCGAAATACTCTCACCTTTTTGGGTCATAGATATATTTACATCAGAATTTACATCATTTAAGATAAATTTAACTTCAATTTGTCCTTCTGATGCTTCATAAATTTCTCTATTTAAATTTTGACTAGATGATATATCCCATTCTAAATCTTTTCCATTTTGTTGAGGAAAAAATAAAATTCCTGTTTGTAAAAAAGACATTTCTTTCATACTATCTTCATTTGAACCATGTTTCCAGTTAATATTTACCAATAGATTACCATCATCATCAATAGTGGCATAATCTGGTGATAATGAAATATTATTTCTCACGCTAATATTGTGTTCAGACCCTGTTAAATCGATTTTATTTTTATTATCTTCACAACTAGCTAATAAAAATAAAATTGGTATAAATATTAAAAACCATTTTTTATTCATAGTAAAAAAATCCTTTCATAATCAATAAAATTTTTACTTTAAATCAATGGTAATGTCATATTCGTGACGAGAATTTTCATCATCATAATCATCTGTATCATAAACAGCTGAAAATGAAAATCTAATATTATTGATGTCTTCGACACTTTCTAATTTTTCAATTGGGAAAGCAGCATATCCACCTTTATTAGCACCTTTCATAAGTTCACCATCCCAGCCACTGATTTCATAATGCCCTTCAGACTGTTGACCAGTATTAGTTAAAATAGTTCCTTGTTGAGGATATGCGGTGATATCTCTTTGAATATCATCTAAATTAACATGAATAACAGCAAAACCTTCAGCAGTTTTATCACCATAATCTTCATAGTTATTTACTTTAACTATAGATACTTCATCAATTCCAACTTTCATTTCTGCCCAGTCGCTATTTGAAAGTTCTACTTTATATGATTTATCTTCAACAAACTCTACTTCATCGGTTTCTTTCGCGTTTGAAGCAATATTTTTATATTTCTTATGATTAACTAATAAATTTTTTTCTTCCTTTTTTTCATGTTTTTCTACTTTGGTATTTCCAGCTGATTTAGCACTATCCTTTGGAGTTTCATCTTCTCCACCACCTAATGAGCCGATAGCAACTACAACAACAACTACTGCTAAAATCCAAAACCAAACTTTTTTGTAAAACGGTTTATGTTCCTTGTATACCTTTCCATTTTCGCCTTTAATTTTTTTAGCCATAAAACATTCCTCCAATAAGTAAATTATTTATTAGTTAATAATAACTTATTAAATAAACAAAAACCAGATATTTTGATCTGTAAATAACGTTTGGAGGTACAAAAAAAGACTATCAACATTAAAAGTGTAGTCTTTTTTTGTTTTTACATAATTATTCTACCGATGACTTTAATGTCACTAGTGGCGATAATGTCATCGTAATTCTTATTAAGAGAAACTAACCTGATTTGACCGTCTTCTACATACATTTTTTTAACATAAGCATCAGAACCTATCATAACCACGCCTATTTGACCATTTCTGACGTCGTCATCGCATTTTACGAATACTACTTCGCCATCTTCGAATAACGGTTCCATGGAGTCACCAGACA
>NZ_CP110234.1 GCF_029144185.1 Vagococcus intermedius
CTAAAATAGCCACTAAGAAATTTCCATCTCCAGCAGCAGGTTCTAAAAAGGTAGCATCTATATTTTCGCAAGCTTGCTTAATCCCCTCAACATCTAACATTTTTTTTACCATCCATTGAGGGGTAAACACTTCTCCATGTTGTTGGACACGTTCTTTTGATTTAATTAATTTTTCGTCCTCCACAATATTCCTCCAGTCTTACTAAAAAAAATTAGTTATCTTTATATACTTTCACATTCTTCCAAAACGCCACCATTTTTTATTTTTTTTCTGAGGTTCTTCTTTTAATTTATCTATATCTTTAGATTTCCGTGCGACAGACTCTTTTTCATCTTCTGGTACTGGTATTATCAAAATTTTTAATTCATTAATTTCTTCTTTATATTCTTCTAGTAATTTTTTATCTTGTAGTGCTAAACGTTGTTGCTGGTCTAGCAGATTTTGCATTTGTGCAATTTGAATGTCTTTATTTTCTATTTGCTTATCTTTAACTGCTAATTGTTTATCCCTATTTTTCTTAACTTCTTCAATTTCATTTAATAAATATTTATTAATATTCAGTTCTTTTTGCTTGTCTGTTTGTCGGTTTTTTGTCGGTTCGTTTGTCTTCTTTTTGTTTGTCTGTTTGTCTACTTTACCCCTTATAAAGTCTTGTTCTGTCACAGACAAAGACAAAACCGTTACACCTTTGTCGTTTGTTTGCCGGTTTTTGTTTGTCAATGATTTTATATGATATTGAATAGCTTGTTTGGAAACACCTAACTCATCCGCAAGCTCTTTGATCGTTTTAAGATTCTCACTCATAGCTAGCTCCTTTACCACGAACCTTTGCACGTTCTGGTTGCTCAAGGTCTTGTAATTTTACAGTTGACAAGTATTGATCAATTGATTTTTTCAGATACTTTGCAATATTCCCTTTTGAGTAAGGTTCTTGCTTTTCATGAACGTATGAAAGGTGTTTCTTCACGCCCTCTATCCCTCTTAATTCTTTGAGTTCGTCATATTTTAGATAAACATTTTTTTGTAGACCAGCCATAATTGCTGGATCTGTCATTTCATAGGGCGATAAAAGGAAATTTTCAAGCAATAATTTAGTGTATTTACTTTGCATAGCTTGTGCATATAATCTGTCTTCTATTTGCTCGTTTTGAGCGGTTGCTACTTTGTATGTTTGATCTTCTAACTTGTAGCTGTTATCATCTGCTCGGCGTTTTTTCGTGATATGAAAGACAATAGAATCAATCGAACGTCCTTTTTTAATCTTGTCATAAGTGACGTTAAAAGAAGTATGTCCATTGATTTCTTCTAACGGATTTTTTAATATCCATTTTTCTAAATCTGAAAAAAGTTTATATTCATTGACTGTATCCGTCATTTCTCGTAACTCTTTCACTGAAATTGTCGGATTACGGTACGCTTCCACTTGTTCTTCTCGGCGTCCACCCTTATAACTATAATGATCATATTGGTTATAATTCATTGATAACCAGCGATACAAGATAATACTATACTTACTATTCAGCTCTGCTATATCAGCTAAGGCATGTTGCGTAAAATTCTTTTTCAGATTAACTAAATAAGGTATAATTTCAGGACTAAAACGGATCAATACATCATCATGATAATCCGTCCATTCTACATAGGGAATCGGCACTATATTGATGAATTTAAATCCTTTTCCTGCTTCTTCTTTGATTTGAAAAAAGGCTTGTTTTTGCATTTTTTCAACGGCCTCTTTAAAACGTGTGTGTTTATCATTGTCGGACACTTTAAAAAAAGCAAAGAGTTCTTGCTTCGATAAATAAACCGTATTGTCTTTTGGTGGTTCTTCCGTATCAATGCAAGATACGGCTAATTCAAACATTTTCAATGGGGTTTTATCCATTTTCGCAATGCTAGTAATTAAAGAATTATGTTCCACTACTTTTCGTTTTGATAATTCATTCAATGTTTGCACCTGCTTCTTATTTTTTTCATTCTTTGCTATATTAGACATAGAAAGTTACTCCTTTTTGAGTGATTTTAGATACGCATGAAGAAACACTTTTCGTCGAGAGATTCTTCATGCTTTTATTATATCAAAATATATAGAGAAATAAATTAAAAATCTCCATACGTACACAGTTTTTTCTCCATACGTACACAGTTTTTTCTCCATACATACACAGTTTTTTCTCCATATATTATTTTGTAAAGCCTTGCAAAACCTCACTTTTTTTTGACGCAAAAGAATAAAAGATTAAAATATATAAGATAAATATATATAAGGCTTAGCCTTTTTTTTCAAAAATTTAAAATAAAAGGTCCAAATCCTCACATAACGAAAAACGACTGATCATCATAAAATTTGATCAATCGTTTTCTGTTAAATAGTGTCTATAGATCTTCGATTTTGATTTCGTAATACCCTTCGTAATAATAACTGGCATCAATTCCTTTAAAAAATTGTTCTTTCCCTAAATCATCGGTTAAAGCCTTTTGAATCAAATATTTTAATTCATTGGTGCTGACTGTACTACGGATCATGGCATTTAAATACTCATCCTTGTCAATCTGATTCCAATCTACGATTTTGCCCAATTTATTTTTTAGAATTAAATCTAACCATATTCGAGTGGCACGTCCATTCCCTTCTCTAAACGGATGCGCCACATTCATATCCGAATACTTATCAATAATTTCATCAAATGTTTCTTGAGGTAATTTATCAATATATTCAAGTGTTTGCGCTAAAAAAATACGTGGCGCAAATTGAAAGTTTCCTTTCGCAATATTCACTTCTCGAATTTTTCCTGCAAAGTCGTAAATATCTTGGAATAAAAACTGATGAATATCAGATAAGCCTTGAAACGTCCCAATTGCCAGATCCTCTATTTTGCCAGACTCAAACAATTCTTTGGCTCTTTTTTTCGTTAATAACTCTTCTTGTTTAGCTAATTCTGCTGAATTTGTTAACCCTAATTTATTTTCTAAAACCACAGGATTACCTCACTCTCTATTTTTTCGGAAAGATTCTTTTAAAGATTTTTGGACGTTGATCAAACCATGTTGAAGCGGTATACATTAATCGAAAACTGCCATAGATGCCAGCACCGATTAAACCAAAACCACCTAATCCAAGAACGACTGCCCCATAAGGATGTTTAGGCTGTATTTCCATCACTGTGTCATACAAAATATGCAAACCCCAACCATCCCAGATACCTTTATAAATCCATCGTCCGATGAGAATACCGACAACTAAGAAACAGAACAGGCAGACAATGTTCGCAATCAGAATACCGTAACGTTCGACAATCTCACGTTTGCGATCTGCTTTTATCTGCTCTTTTTGTTCATTCAGTTCTTTTTTCAAAGCGAGTAATGCTTGTTTTTCAACTTGAATGTCTTTCAGTATGGTCGCTTTTAAGTTTTCTGCCTCTAAACGATGGAGTTGTTCTTGAATGGCAGACTCCATTTTTTGATTCGCAACAGCTTCTATTTTTTCTTGGTAGTCCCGAAAGTCTTTATTAACTTCTTGACGGACTAAGCGGTCTAGTTCTGGAACGTTACTGAAATCAATTTTGCCATTTTTATAAGCATTTAATACTTGAACAACGAGTTGTTCATCTTTATTCATCGACTCATCCCCCGATCATGATCTTTTGTTGGTTTCTTTTCGGACTGTACGTCTCTATTCGCTTGTTTTTCTAGGCTTTTCTGTTGTTCTTGCTCGTAATTTTTCATGTCCTTTGAAAAGCGACGTTCAAAATCCTCGAGGATTTTCTCTTTTGTTTGCTTTAATTTTCTTGTAACGCGTTGAGTAAGTTCTGGTACTCGTCCTGCAAACTGTTTGATTGTGTCAATAAATCGATTAGTTGTTGATTCTCGCTTGAGAGCTTCTGATTTTCTTGGTTCAATTGCTTGTTCAAGGCTAACAATTTCTGATTCTCTTTGTTGAGTGTCTCGCTCAAGTGGAGTAATCGCTGGTTCTCGTTGTTCAACAGCTCTAAATTCGTTTTGTCTTGCTCGGTTTTCCAACTCATGTAAAATGGTCTCCCTTCCAAAATCAGAACCCAATCGGGTCTCTCGTGCTCGTCTTTGCTTATTATTGGCGTCTAAAAAGGCATATGAGAACGTTTGGCCTCTTTCTGATAGAATTACACCATTATCGGATAAGCGCTCTTTAAACGTCTCATATGAGCTCACAGAGACATCTTGAAGCGATTTATTGATTCTTTCTCTCAAATCATCCATGTAAGAATACTCATTTTTGGCGATTAGTTCTTTTTCTGTCTCTGTTTGGCGCTCTTTTGGTGGCTCTAAAATGTGCCAGTTTTCTCGAGAAGCGAGTCGATCATTCATTTCTCGTGCTCGTTGAACGCTTTCTCCTTTTTGTTCTCTTAATTTCTTTCCTGTCTCTAAATTGACCTTATTGACAATGATGTGGTTGTGTAAGACGTGATTTTTTCCGTCTAAATGCGTATACACAGCACTTTGATGGTTAGGATAGAGATTTTCTGCTAACTCAACGCCTAAATCGTTGGCTTTTTGCCAGTCCTTTTGTACTTTCGGATTCAGTTCATCTAAGGCGAAAGATTGGGTAATACGCAAGACTTGATTGGATTCTTTGGTTTGGTTATGAAGTTGTCGAACGACATCGAATTGTTCTTTGGCGATAAAGGGATCAATCCCGTTGGTTCCACCCACGGCAACTGCCCGACAATTTGTCAGCTCCACAGGACGTTCCAATTGATGGTCTTGTAGCCACTGTTCAGTTTTTTCATGCATGGGTCTGTCTTGACCTAAAGCATAATTAAGGGCGCTCGCTGCACTTGCGCCATTGCTTATTTTTGCAATTGTTGCCATAACTCTTGATACCCCTTTTGAGCTTGAGCGAGTACTCCGTATGTATAGCGTAAAGCCTCGATTAGCTCTTTATCTTGGTTGTCCATCCGATCGAATTGATTGAGTTTCTTGGCGATTTGATTTAAATTGGTTCCTTGTTTTGAGAGTTCTAATAATAAAGATTTCGCTTGGTCATGTTCGAGATAAGGTTTTTTTAAATGAGATTTTTGTGCTAATTTTTTCGCATAAAGATTCGGAGAGAGTCCATATGTTTCTCCTGAAATTTTCAGCTTATTGTATTGTTCTTCAGATAATCGAAATTGAATGTACTTTGTTTGATTTTGTGATACTTCTTTCTGATCCATAAATAGCCTCCTCAAAGATAAAATGCCCCAGCGCTCATTCCTCAATCGCCCTTTGTCATTGATTTTGTAATAAGCATTGCGCCCTATTCGGTTACAATCATTATAACAAAATAGACCATATAAAGCCATAAATACTGCAAGCTATCACATTGTAATACAAAGCACTTCGTTCTTGTATTACAATGTGGCTTGAAAAGGGGGAAGTTTCACTTTCCCCTTTTATCCCCTTTGGATTGTGTCGATTTGCTTTACGCAAACGCCAACTGCCCATTTGATAAAAATAAAATGGGCAAAAGATCTTTCTTTTTGTCATACAAAAAGAAGAAAAAAAGAGACGAATTTCTTCTTCCGAAATCGTCCCTCTTTTTTCTAAAACCATGGATGAACGAACAAAAAATCTCTCGTATTTTGTTTGTTCATCCACTAAAAATATGCGAACAGTATGGCTTCATTCAATCCTGTTCTTACAAGTCAAAAGCATTGAATCGTCCTTGGACGATTCAACAAAAAAAGTAGTCGTTTTTGGACGACTACTAAGTTCTAAACATTCATTACCCAAAATCAATTTGGTCTAACATCGTTTCTCGACTAGCTTGATCTAATCCAAGATACGTTAAGGTCATAGCTTCACTTGAATGGTTTAATAAATGCATCACTAAACCAATATTATAGTTTGACTGCGTATAGACCCGATAAGCGCCTGTTTTACGCATGGTATGCGTTCCTAGATAGTTGATTCCTAAAAGATCACCAACTCGTGCCATGACCTTATAAAATTGCTTCTCGGTGATGTGACGGTCTGGGTGAGTCGTTGAGGGAAACAACCACTCAGAATTAAGATTTTGTTGGACCAGCCAATCATGATAAATTAATAAATCTTGTTGTACTGGTTTCAAATATAACGTATTCGCTTTTCCTGTTTTTTTATCATGAATAAAAGCCGTGCTTTTGATAGAACCATCTGGGTTAAAGACATCGGATTTTTTTAATTTCATGACATCACTCACACGGAGTAGTGTGGCCTTACCGACTTGGAAGATCGTATAGTTACGACGGCCAGCCCGAAAACTATCAAGTAACGTATCTTGAACCATTGTTAAGATATTTGAATCTTTAATTGGAAGAACGATTTGTTGAACCACGAACGTACTCCTTTCTAAAAATAATCTATTCAATTTTTTGTCGAGTTTTCATTTTAGCTCTACTATATCAAGGTCTATTATATCATTAAGCAAAAAAACAACCCCTATAATCTAATCATAAGATTATAGGGATTGTTTTAACAGTATTTACGAGGGGTTATTATCTAATTATAGACCCTCTAAAAATAGAACTTTTCTATTATTCCATTGGTTTAACTTTCTCCTCAATAAAATTAATCTCATTTGTCAAAAGATTGTATTTTAGATATAGTTGTTGATCAATATCAGATATTGACTTTTCCCAGTCAATATCTGATGTTCGTTTAAAGTTTTGTAGGGGAATATGCGCCCATTTTGCTGGAGGATTATCCTGTGTTATTTTTAATATTCCAAGTAAAGCACGAGCAAATTTTGTTTTAATGTATTTCATACAATTTTCTGCTTCAATTTTTGTCTCAAATTGTCCAATGCTGATAAAAGTAGGTGTAGCTGATGTGAGAGGAGTACCTATAAGAGGGGTACTAATTACTTCACCAATCGCACCACTTCCATTGGCTTTGGGTACAAAAACTTTGTACTTCTCAATATTGTTTTTTGAATAACGAGGGGTCATATATTTTTTTTCGATCCATCGCCAAACACGTTTTGACTTATACAGTCCAATAATTTTATAGTAATTTTCTTTATCTATAGGTTCTTCATGTAGAAAAACTTTATCCAATGATTCAAACGTTGATGATTTTAGTTCATACTCTTCATTTGCATTTAAAGTTTTAACGTCCGGATATTTAATCTGAATTTGTTCAATTCTCATTTGAATAGAATTGGGATAAGCTAATAAAAATTCATCATTAAATTTCAAATCTGAACGTCCTCCCAAAATAATTGATGATAAATTTCTATCGATATCTGCTTTAAATTTTTGAGACAAACTTCTCAATATTGGATCTGGAACAAAAGTTTTAATCGCACCAAAATTTTTGTCGATATCTCTATATAAAACAACAACGCCACCTTTAATATCAGTATTTGGGAAAACATCTTCTGATTTTGGTGTATAAAACTCAACGTTTAAATGCTCGTCGTTAAGCATTTTTTCATTCCAAGTTTTCGGAGTTAAACCACCATTGAATAAGAATCTAGCTGGAGAAATTAAAACATATTTATCAGAAACTTGCTCTGCAAGCTCATAAAAATAGTGATAAATTGCTTCGCCTTTATTATTGTTCAATTGAGATTCCTGATACGGAGGATTCCCCACTACTACATCAAATTTCATTACATTCAGTCCTTTTTGTATTTCTTCTATAGTTTCCGTTAGATTTGATTTGAGTTTTTGATTAATTTCTTCCACATATAAAATATTTGTTGTCCAATTCTTATAGCCTGCTAACGTCCGCTGTGTGATAGTCTTAGCCATAGGAGTTTTAGCAATGACATAAATATTTTCTTTCAATACTTCTTGTATTATTTCATCTTCATCAATCTTGCTGAATCTTCCTGCTCGATCATCGTTTAGCTTATTTCGTTTTTGATAAAATAATGAACTTGCTACATAGAGAGGATATAGCCCTGTTTTAGAATTAATTTCAAGAATTTTAGTATTCGGTTTAAATACTTCTTTTGTGATCTCTGTATCAACCCAAGTGATCGAATCTTGCCCGTTCAATGTAGTGTTTTCAAAGTTTTCATCAAAATAACGTAATCCGCCAATTGTTTTAGAAAGCTGTAGATTAACAACTCTCCATGGGGTCAAAACAGTTTCTTTATCTGGGTTTTTAAATGTTCCAAAAAGTTCTGCAATTTTCTCTGCTCTTTCTGTGTACTCTAGATCATCATAAGACTGAGCCCTCTGTCGGATAATTCTTCCTGCCTCGACAAAAACCTCTGGATCATAATACTTTGCGAACCGCTTAAAATCAGACTTTTTAATGCCTTTTGGCATAAACTCTTCCCATGAAATGCTATCAACGTGATTGACAAATTCATCGATTCCCATTTCCTTATCAACCTCAATAGGCATACCATAAATCATCATCGGAATTCGTATGGAAATTCCACGCAAAATTGAAATCATTGTTTTGCGTTGTTTTTTTGCTTGTTTGACTTTTTCAATAATTTCTTTTTCTTCTGTAGTTCGTTCTTGAGGCTTCTTTTTCTGAGCTTTTTCTCCTTTTTCATACTCTTCATCCGTTAATCCATTGACGTTTATTTCAACTTTCTTTGGTAGTCCTGATAGGTTAGTTTTTCCAACAATTTCTTTCAAGTTATTAAAATCATTCAAATCTGCTTCATCAAGTGTAAGTAATTCATCATTGTAAAGTGAATCGTCTTCAAATCCTGAACGAACAGCTTTTTCCGCATATACTTTTTTGAGTTGGGTAAGCATTCTATCAATATTAAAAACTTTCATACCATGGTCTGTTTGACCCAAAATAGGCATGAAATTCAGTAATTGTGTCATAGCTTCTTTTTGTTGTAATGTATTTTTCTTACCTACACCGGAATTAATTTGTGCGCTTTCAGCCATCACAGTAAGTGCACGATCTGGAGCAAAATCAAAGATATAACAATTCTTCTTCATTCCAAGTTTTTCATGAGAAAATGGTGTTTGAGCTCGAAATGCAGCTTGAAGATAATTCATAGCACTATTGGTATTTGAAAGGAAAAGAACGGCAGTCCACTCAGGAATATTAACCCCCGTTGTTAATTTACGAACAGTAAGTGTAATAGTTTTATTCTGACTGGGATCTCCTATTGCTTGCCGAACTTTATCCAAATCGCCCTCTGTTACGACTTCGTTGCTATCTGATTTATCATCTTTAACAACATTAACAATTTTGTATTCCTTTCCAAAAATCTGATGTTCATTAAGTAATTTTTCAAAAGCGTTCGCTTCTTTAACTCCAGGTAATAGCCATAATGTATGCCGTAATTCATTACGGTATTGCTTAGTTGAAAATGGGTAATTAGTGCTACTATCTTGATTAGTAATATTATCTAAGAATGCACTAATATCATGTTTATGAACAAACTCATTATTTTCATTCACTCGGAAAAACTCACGGAAATTAAACGATTTTGAATTATCCGAAAAGCGTTCTTTATTTTTCATATCAAACGTAAACATATTAACTTTTGGTAATGATTCATATGGATTTTTCTCTGTAGGGTGTTCTAATGAATAACGAATTTTCGCCGATTGTTCCATTGTGTAATCCCATGTATAAACAGATTCCTCACTGTACTGATCTTGAATATTGAACGGAGTTCCGCTCAATGACAAAATTTTTGTGTTGTCTTTTTCAAGTGATTTCAATACATTATCTGCAAGCTCAGTCTGTGTCCCTTCATGTGCTTCGTCAATGATAATTAAATCCCAATCAACATCAGTAAATTCTCTTAAATTTACTTTTCCTCCGCCATACCGGAGCTTTTGAATAGACACAAAATAAATAAATGGAGTTTTTCCTGATTTCAAATCTTTTAACTTAAACTGCGTATCTTCTGATCCATAGCGATAGCCTTCCTCTGCCATCTTCATCTTTCCAAAATCCTCAAACCATGAATCAGAAACTACAGGTCGATGTGTCATAATCAAAACTTTGGTATATTTTTGTTCTTTTATAAGTTCTAAGGAAGTCAAAGTTTTTCCAAATCGCATTTTGGCATTCCATAGCATTTTTTTATTTTTTTTGAAATTTTTTCGAGTTTTTTCTACCGCTAATGATTGTTCTGGGCGAAGTGTAATATGATCGTCAGCATTTGTACTTCCAACACTATCAAGTGCAGATTGCCCTTCTTTTACTGCTTTAATTGCTGACTTTGCTGTTTCTACATCTGTTTCAAACCATTCGGATCCATCTAGGAATTCGGGACGCTTTATTCCTGAACGTTTCAGTACTTCATGAACATCATGATCATGAAACCACGTTTTGGTTGATTTTTTCCATGCTAATTCGACCCATTCAAGGACAAATTTAATCCCTGAAGTTTTCATATATTGATTGATTCTTTTTGCGCCTACTGTTCTTAAAAATTCGCTGTTTGGAGACCAATCAACTTCAAAATCATCATCAGGAGCTGTAGCTTCTCCTATTTTTTGTGCATCCTTATAAGCTGGAAACATTCCAGAGGTGTTATCGGCTGTTTGAATATAAATTAATTTACGCTCTGCTGTTTGATAGAGTTTCTCAGCTTGTGGTTCTAAGAAATCTAAATATGCTGTTTTAATATCAATTTCAAAATAATGATTCATATACCAAACTAAAATTATAAAAATTTTATGGAGTGCTTGTTTAGCGTTTTCCTGTGTAGCACTACGGCTATTTAGATTGTGCGCTGAATCATTTCCTAGACGTTTAATTTCATAAAATGATTCAATTATAAATTGATCAATTGAATCATTTTTAAGTTCACGTAAAACATCATTAAAACTAGAGCGTTCTGATAATACAATATGTTCTTTTATTGCAATTTCATTGGCAGTATTCTCAGCTAATTTCCTGACTTTTGTAAGCGTACCTTCATAATCTTTTTCCGTATAATTTTTTTCAGCAAAGTTAGCCGTTTGAAATAATTCAGCTGTTTCTAGTTCTAAAGTTAAAAATTCAAAATTTGACATATCATCCCTCACCCAACTTATATATTTTCTTAATATCTATTATGACTGAATCATCCTTTTTTTCTTTGTTTTCTTCATCAAACATTTCAAAATCAAATAAACTAAGTTGGCCTTCTGAGATTCCTTTTTCTAGCACTTCTTCATTTTCAAATAAACTTGAAAAGGTAAACTCAATTTTTTCCACTTTACTACTAGAACCTTTAATTTTTTTCCATTCATTAAATATAATCGGGATATCATAATCAGGGTGTTTCTTAGTTAAGGTATTTCCTCGGACGATATTTCTCCGTATGATATACATAGCAGACTTATATAGATCTGTTGAACTGTGAAGTTGTTCTTGAAAATTTTTTTCATACCAATTTAGATAATGGATTAACATACGCGAGCGAGCTATTTCTAAATTATCTGCTAAAAACTCAATTCCATAAATAGAACTCAACGCAAACAATGATTTTGTCCCCCAATGCCCCTCACTGAATTGTTCAGTGACAACTTTCAATTTACGTT
>NZ_CP110235.1 GCF_029144185.1 Vagococcus intermedius
TCACCTCTTTACCTATTGATTCAACGATTCCTCCACCTTCATGTCCTAATACAGCTGGAAATACGCCTTCAGGATCATCTCCGGATAAAGTGAACGCATCGGTATGACAAACAGATGTATACAATATTTGAACTCTTACTTCATTTTCTTTTGGTTCTGCTACATCAATCTCAACAATTTTAAGTTTCTCATTCGGACCAAACGCTACTGCTGCTCTACTCTTCATCCTTTTTCCTTCTTTCATTTGACTATTATTTTGTTTATAAATCAATTGTAATACATAATATAAAAATAGTTAATACTGATATTTTTGTCACTATAGATTTTTAGTTGAATTTTAAGAACCGTAATTACTTATAATAAATAAACATTTTTACAAATAAAATATTTACGTTCTTCTTTAAGAACTTATTATATTGTATAATGATTAAAATGATAATACTGATATTTTTGTCACTATAGATGTTAAGAAAGGAAAGAATGTATATGATTGTTCATAAAGGAAAAGAGTTTCATACAAACAAAGACTTAGCTTTATCTGTTATAGGAGGGCGCTGGAAAATTGCAGTTGTTTGGGCGCTATTGCATCAATCTCCTTTAAGATTAAGTGAATTACAGAAAATTTTTCCAGATATCAACCAAAGAATGTTGATTAGACAACTAAGAGAATTAGAAGAAGATCAAGTTATCCATCGAACTGTTTACCCAGTAGTCCCTCCAAAAGTAGATTACCAATTAACGGAAATTGGGCAAAGTTTAGAACCCGTTGTAACAGCCATTTGCGATTGGGGAGATACTTTTCATGATTTTCTAAATTCAAATTAATTATTTTTAAAACTTATATTAGTATTAGTTTAAAATAATCATATTAGATTGGTATAGTCCAATTTAAAGGTAATACGATGGTTTGAATCATCGAGATTTAATCATCATTGAAAGACACAAAAACTTAAATAACATTGTACACGGGAGTAAATACAAGCGATATTATAAAAGAAATTGGAAATAAAGTCATCTTTATCACTAAATTAGGCTGGATTAAAATTTCAGAAAATCCACCTGAAATTTTCAAAGTAATTGGGAACATAAGAATTAATTTATTCGCTGCAGAAATAGCGTGCCCAGATAAAAATATTGTTAAATTTCGATATTTTTGTCTTTAGAATAAGCAGATAAAACAACTCTTACTGATGAAGAATAAAATGAACTATTTAGTTATTGAACTTTATTTAATGAACTGATTACTGTATTTACTTTAATGATTTTCATTATCCTCTTCTCTTCTAAAAAATAATTTTCTTATTTTTCCCTCTATCTATTTATTATAGCTTTACTAAAAAAACAGAAAAAAGAACCTTGTTTTAATAAGGTTCTTTTTACATGTAGAGGTAGTGGCAGATAACAATCATCGATTTTTTTCTTTCTCTATCATTTATACGTATTGTTTACTTCCCCATATCCTTCCTTCTAAAAAGACTCCAAAAGTTAGATTACTTACTCTAACTTTTTGGGGTCGGTACCAAAGCTATGTCTTTTTTTATAAGTAATTTTTGAAATAGATTTTCCATTATTCATATTATTTAAAAAGAGAGTCTTGAATATAAGGATATCCTCTTTAGAATTGAATGTTCTTTTAGGGATGACTATTGCGTTGGATGCAGAGTAATATAGAATAAATAAGTCTTTTAGTTCTTTTAATGAAAAATCGTTTTTAAATGTTCTTTTTGAAAGATAAATGAGAAGCAATACTAACAATGGTAAAAAATCCTAACGTGGCCCCAATAGATAAAAGAAAAGTAAATATGCCTGATAAATCGGTTAATATAAATAAATAAACCATAATAATTATAAAAAAACAGCCCGATATGAAAGAGATTATTTTATACTTAGAATATAGTAAATAATAAAGGTACTCTTTTTCTTGTAAGTGGACAGTAAGAGAAACAGTTTCTTCTTTAGTCATAAAATTCTCCTACCTGTTATTTATTGTCACGAAGTCTATCAATGAATTTTCACATAGTATTAGAGAAAAAAAGACCCTTGATTTAGCAAGAATCTAGATACACAAATCTATGTCATTTCATGTATCTATCAATAGTAAGATAGGATAACTCATATTGTATAGTTCTATAGGTAATATCCTCGTCATTTTTTTGCTAGTTGGTTCTGATGGGTTCCCTAGGTAAAGAAAGCTAACCTCTCAACCTTAAGAGCTTGAGAGAAAAATAAATATTTAAGATCTATTTACCCTTTGAATATAATATTAAATATTTGCTTTTTAACTTAGTTATTAGTAAAGTTATCACAGAGGTAGTTTGTAATGATTGTAAAATGAAACTTATTATAAGGAGGAAGAAGAAATAGAAATCAACGATAAAAAATATGGAAAAAAACCTTATATAGTGAATATCGAAGAGGCTACTGTCCAAAATGATAGGTATCGGACAACGATGTGGACGGGTGAAAAATTACAAGTCACCGTTATGTCTATCCAGCCTAATGATGATATAGGGTTAGAAGTTCACCATGGTATTGATCAATTTATTCGTATTGAAGAAGGAAACGGACTATGTAAAATGGGCCCTACAGAGGACAACTTGAATTTTGAACAAAAAGTTAAAGATGATGACGCTGTTTTTGTTCCAGCTGATATGTGGCATAATATCTTGAATATAGGCGATAAACCTTTAAAACTATACACGATTTATGCAGGTCCAGATCATATTCCAGGTACTGTACATGAAACACATGATGATGCACGTAATGACCCTAATGAACAAGACTAGAATAAATTAGTTTTAAATTGAAAAAAAGGCTTAGGACTTTTGCCCTAAGCCTTTTTTCCAAATATACTATTATTTTATTTGGATCAGTTTAAGTTCTAGCCCAAAACAAACACTTGCTAGGTATTGATCTGGTTTATTTTTTGCTGTCTATTATAAGTGTCGATTAAAATATTCAGATTTCCTAACTTAAAAAACCATGTATCTATACCCTTGAATTAATAAGGTTTTATATACACGAATTTATAACAATTCATGTATTCAGTTTTTGATTACGATAACCATAAAGTTAACAAATTAATAACCATATCTTATCTGACTTAATGATGAAATATCCTTAATTAATTTTTGGTTCTCTTCCGAAAGATGTATCTTGTTATTTAATAAACAACGAGATATATCTAAATTTAATCTACTTAATATAATTGGAGTTGAACCTTGTTGGTTTTTTAACTCAATTGAATATTCCCCTAATATTTTTATTAATGGTAAATCTGTTGTGTTTTTTAAATTAGCTTGTAAGATAGTTAAAAACTTTATAGCTTCTTCTGATCTTTTATTTCCTCCGGTAAACCATTTTATTTTATTCATCTGTCTAGCCTTCCTTCTTTAAGATTTATCCTCTATTTTTTTACTTTGCATAATAATGATAATACATTATGTAATTCGTTTTGTACTCATTTTCAGGTGTTTTCCCCCCTTATTTATTCTCTATTTTCAATAAATATCCCCTGTCAAAAATCTAGGAGAAGTTTTTAAGGTCTTTTGTAATCTATTGGGATCGTAAAGAGAAAATAAAAGAATAAATAAGAAATTTAATAGCTAATATTTTAAAAAAAAGTAAATATCAAAAAAAGAACCTTATCTTGAAAAGGTTCTTGATACAGATTTCTATAAAATTTCATCTATTTTAAAATTGTTGCTTATGACCAAATAAATCTGAATGATTTCCAGTTTGAACGACCGTAAGAATAAGTTCTTCGTCATCAATTAAATAAATCAAAAGCCAATCAGGATTAATATGTAACTCCCTAACAGGACGTTTTTGTCCTACTAAAGAGTGATCATTATATTTCTCATCTAAAGGTTCTTGATTCACTAATTTTTTTAATACTTCTACAAAATCTTCTTCTTTATACTGACCACTACTAATCTTTCTTGTACTGTTTTTTAAATAAAGAGGTTTTTCTTAGTTTCAGCATATTATCCTCTATGACCTTAAATCATTCATAAAGTTATCTACAGTATCATATACTTGAGCCTCAATCTTGCCATCCTGAATAGCATAAGCTTCTTCAATAGCTTTTTTAGTCTTAGTATTTGGCTTATCTAGTGTAATTGCAAACGGAAAACCGTTAGCCCTGACAGCTGTACTTAAAAAAATTTTAATAGCCTCATTAGTAGATGTACCTAAGTTGTTGAACAGTTCATCTGACTTTTCTTTCAATTCATTTTCCATGCGTATTTGAACATTTTTTGTAGTCAACTTAACCACTCCTTTCTACTCTTTTATTCTATCACTATTTTCATTGGAATTCAATACAAAACAATTGACTATCAATATTAACGAGTCTGTTTGAGAGGAATATATATACATACATGATTTTATGTCATTTCATGTATATATATATATATATAAGTAACTAGAATTGTTGGATCTCATCTAAGAATTATATCCAACTATAAATGTCCAAAATAATAAATATAGTGAAACTAATGTAATTATTATCCCTAAAATTATGCTAAAAACAGCTGAAGATTTGCTTTGTTTTCGTATTTTTATTCCGGTAGCTATAAGCATAATCCCTCCAATTAAAAAAATAACTTCAAATAGCAATATAGGCCATTTTATTTCTATTGATCTTTGTATAATTTTCATAAGACACCACCTTTTTATCAATATAACGATTTTAACTAAAACAAGTTCTATTTGATATGCTGCCAACAAGATAGGATTTGTTTGGACATGTTACGAACACAGTATTTTATGCCATTTCATGTATTAGTGATAATAAAAAAATTTATCTAATTATTAAACGCAAGTTTTATACCTAAAATAAAAGAGAATATGGAAAGGACAACATACCTTGTTATGTTTAAAACCACTTCTAGGATATAGATACCAGTATCCATTCCGTCCTTATCAGGTATTGGATAAACCATATTAGGTAAGAAAACTAGTATTAAAACAGCTACTAAAACTAAAATATAACCTAAGATTTTTTTATAATTTTTCATGAATTTTCTCCTTTTATAAGTGATTATATTTTTTCTTTTAAAAATATAATATCAAAGAAAGCTATACTAAATGATAGTCCTAAGCTTGTAGAAAAATTTCTTACCAAATCTATTTCAGTTGGTCGAACTAGGTAGTCAAAACCATAAGTTATAGCAGTAAACAAAAGGAGTATGCTAATAAATTTAACTATACTTACCTTTATTTGAGCCCACTTAAAACTTCTTGCATTCACAATTGTTACAACAGGAATATATATAAGCATAAAGAACGCAAAAAATGAGTATCCTAATAAAAAATTAACAGAAATATCATTACCTATATCTTTGTAAACGATAAAAATAATTACTAGAGTTGATAGTACAAATAATCCATAAAGGATTCTTGTGAGAAACATTTTTTTGTTCTTTTCCATATTATTTTTCTACCCTCCTAAGTTCTTGTTATTTAACGTTTTAGAATGACGTTAAATATAAACTAAGTACATAATGACGGGAGCAAACATAAGTACAGCCAATATTATTAATAAAACAATCAATACTTTCTGATATTTTTTCAATTGAGTACCTCTTTTCATATTCATTTTAGTTCATTATATCATTGCTTTTCTATGTCTGATTTTCTAAGAAGATAATAACCTAAGATCAACAAACGATAACCTATAACTATTTCTTGAGTGATTAATTCAACTCTCGCTCCACTAAAATCAAGAGCAGAAAAAAAATTGAAAAATAAAAGATTTATTCAACCTCCTAAAGATAAACCACTTACTATATCATGTAGCCTCTTTTATTATCTGCAAAAAGAGTAGAGAATAAAAGAACGCAGTAGTTTACATGATAGCAACTATTAGTTGCTAGTGTTTAAAATGCTTATAGGTGAGCGTTTTGTGGAAATAGATAAAAGAATAATCTTGATTTAATAATATTCTAGATACACAATTCTAAGCAATTTCATGTATTTACATAAAACCAAACGAACTACAATGTATTTACATTTGCATTACAATAGCGTATAATTAAAATTACTAAGGAGGCGATTTAAGTGGAAACAAAACAAAAAAAAGCGGTCATACAAGTGCGTATTGACGAAACCGTTAAAAGTCAGGCCGTAGCCGTTTTAAATAACCTAGGTATGGACACAAGCACCGCTATTAACGTCTTTTTCAGACAAGTAATCGCAGAAAATGGTCTGCCATTTCAACCAAAACAAGCAAAGTTCAATGCCGAAACCCTTGCAGCAATTAAGGAATCGGACGAAATGGTCCAAAATAGAACTGGAAAACGCTACACTTCGATTGACAATCTTTTTAAAGATGCTTTAGGAGATTAGGTTTTATGTTAGAAATGAAGCAGACAACCAAATTCAAAAAAGATCTGAAACGACTAAAGAAACGAAATGCCAATCTTGAAAAACTCAAAACGGTTATGCAAATGATCGTTGAAGAAGTGCCCTTACCTGAAGAAGAATACCGTGCTCATATTTTAGAGCCGACAAAAGATTATCTCGATTGTTGGGAGTGTCATATTTCTGGACGCAATAGCGATTGGTTATTGATTTATAAATTTTACCCTTCTCAAAACCTTGTCTCTTTTATCCGAACCGGATCGCATTCAGATGTTTTTTAGTTTTTAACTACGTAATAAAAAGAGAAACAGCCGCTTACTTTTAGCGGCTGTTTTTTTGGATAAGCTCCTCTTTTTTCGGACAAACAACCGAAAAAAGACAGCGCATAAAGAGCCAATTTTTCGACGCCAACGACGAAACAAACGGCTTGATCTTGCCAAAAAAGGAGACCGAAATGGACACATTTCCAGTCTCTTTTCTGGCTCAAAACGGCCACGTTTTGAAAAGGTTTATCAGGGGGATTGGGGGAGCGGCGCGTCCCCAACAAGGTCGTTTGCGCCACGAAGTGGCTAGCAAACATAGAGCTTGCTAAACCTCTTAGCCCAACCATAACACTAGAAACCGAAAGCGTTTTTATGTTAGGGTTGGTTCTGAATACATATGAAGAAAACAGGAGGTGGGACGTTGAGCGAACGAGAGATTTTTGAGGAGACTTTTGCTGAGAGGGAACCGAAGCGAAAAGAGCCGAAACAAATCAGCTTTCGAGTGAGCGAACCCGAATTTGAAAAGTTGAAGCGCTCCGCTGAAAGTTTTCAAATGAGTGTGCCGGCTTTTGTCAAAAGCAAGGCACAAGGGGCTAAGCTCGTGACACCAAAAGTGGACCGAGCAGGCGCAATTGAAATCGCCAAACAATTACGAGCGATTGGCAACAATGTGAACCAAATGGCACGAGTTACTAATACCGCCGAATTGGATACCAATACAGCGGATAACCTAGCGTCTGCATTAAAAGACGTACAAGAGGAGTTGCAAAATGTATGGGAAACCCTTGTTTAACCTATTTTAAAAAAGGCTTTTCTTACACTCTGTTATTTATGGGAGTGAACGTACTAGTAAAATTAATTACTGATTATCAAGAAACCATTAGCTTTCTTCGTGCCCTCTTTCAAACTGAAATAACGACTCGTTTAATCGTATTTTCAACATTACTTATTGTTTGGATTGCTATAAGTTTAATCATTAGCTTGGGATTAATAGGATATGACTATTTGAAAAAGAAAACAAAGAATAAAAAAAGAAATGAAAAGAATGATGGCAACTATTAAATTAGCACGCAGTACAAGCTGTTCTCGCTGCATTAATTACGCTGAACCGCGTACAACCGTCAAAAGTGGCTTAAATTGCGATGTCAATTATGCTAAAACTCAAATGAAAGCTACCCGCATGATTTATGGAAAAGACGATAAAGTCCAAGCACATACCCTTATTCAGTCATTTAAGCCCGGAGAGGTCACTCCGGAACAAGCAAACGAATTAGGTTATCAACTAGCGCGAAAAGTCGCTGAAGGTCACCAGGTTTCCATTTACACGCATACCGATAAAGACCATATTCATAACCATTTAGTGATTAACAGCGTCAATATGGATACCGGTTTGAAATTTCAAGCCCATGGACAAAAAGCCATTCAAGAAGTTAAAGACGCGAATGATCAGATTTGTCTGGAACAGGGCTTAACTATTCCTGAAGAACCCGCTAATGTTCGGTATACCGCTGCTGAAAAATCATTGTTAGAAAAAGGAAAAAGCAGTTGGAAAGACGAAATCAGGGAGGCAGTCGACCATGCAAAGGCCCGTACACGCGATTTTAAGGACTTTTCAGCGTTTTTAAATGAAAAAGGCATAGATGTTAAATTGAGAGGAAAAACAATCACCTACACCCATTTAAACGTCAATAAAAAGGTGAGAGCGAAAAAATTAGGCAGTGATTATGAAAAGGAGACGATTTTTAATGGCTTTGAAAGATACATTGAACCAACCAAAACCAGACATACCCCAATCGAACGACCAAGAAACAATGAACCAAGATCTGCAACAACTGATTCAAGTATTGACCGAAATTCGAAATTACAGCGGAGCGACACTGCAACAGAAAAGCATGGAGAAAGCCAATCTGGAGAAAAACTTACAAGAGATTCAACAAGTAACAACTACAGTTCTGAACAGTTTCAACAGCAACTTGAAAAACTTAGAAACCACACAGACCAACTTCAACGAGACAGCTCAAAAGCAGTCAGCCGAATCATTGAAAAACCTGAAAGCGATCCTAAACGACCTGCTGGATCAAAACAAGAACGAAATCGCGAAGATTCAGCAAGAAATGAGCCAGAACAACAACCAATTAAGCGAGATCAACCAAACCATAACCGAGACTATGGACCAAGTCTTTGAGAAATTAAATACTGAAATCAAACGAACCAACCAAAAATTAACCTTTAGAACGGTTGCAACCAATTTATATGCCAGCGTACCTACCGGTATCGTTGTTGTGGCGCTCATGTGGCTACTCAATACCTTTAATCTATGGTAAAAATGAAACACTTATTGGAAAAAGAGAGTTTAAATTAATTTAAACTCGTTAAAGATAGCTTTAGATCTATTTCAATTTTATTTGACTCCTTTTATACTCTTGCGATGAAGAAACGAATTAAACGCTATTTTTTAACGTTTTAGCTTTTGGGTATGTAGGGCTTGCCCTGCACGAACGAAGTGAGCTATCTACTTGTTCGAATATTAGCCAAAGTAATCTTCTAAGGTGTTCTATTAATAGAACTCACATCTCTCTCTCTTTTTATTGCAAATGGAGCAGAGCGACTTCTTTTGACCTGTCTAAATATTTCATGATGGTTTTATGTTTGTATGAATATATTTAATTTTATCTAATTTAGATTAATTGTTTTTATTTATAATTGAGAAAGTATTATATATTTATCATATATATTTTAATCTTTTAACCTTTTGTAGCTATATAAAAGGCTCTACACCAATGTTAATTTGATATACATAAGTACTAAAAGCGATGTATGTAAGTACTAAAAGCGATGTATGTAAGTACTAAAAGCGATGTATGTAAGTACTTTTGCGTTGAAAAAGTATGCATATCGTTGTACAATAACAATACGTATCTTTATGGTATTTATTGTTAGTAGATTACCTAAATAGAACATACAAAAAGGTGGCTTTCTATGCTTAATAATAATGAAGATTCTCCATATAAAGTGGTGAATTTACTTGATCTAGAGAATCAAAAAGCTGTTGAACATAATGATTTAATTACTAGCGTAGCTAAAATGGACAAAATACCTCTTAAAATTTTTGAGTTAGCTGTTTCTTGTTTAGATACAGAAAATATTCCTAAAGACAATACAGTTTATTTATCTAAAGAAACATTATTTTCTTTTTTTGATGTTACTAGTAGCAGTAAGCATACACGGTTTAAAAATGCTCTAAGAACGCTGCATGAACAAGCTATTTTTGAAGTGCAAGAAGCTACAAAGAAAGAAGGAACATTTGATTATTCAATTATTTCTCCTATTTCGAGGAGTAGCTGGAATGATTACAATGACTTAGTATCAATTAAGTTTACAGAAGATATTATGCCTTATTTGATTAACTTAAAGTCAAACTTCACGCAATATTTAATTACTGATATTATGGAATTGAATAGTAAATACAGTGTCATATTATATAAATGGTTTTCCATGAATTATAACCAATACGAAAAATATAAGGAAAATGGACAGCGTAGAGAAGAACAATTAACACAGCTTAAAAATCCATATATTGATATATTAGAACTACGTCGTTTAACAAATACGATAGATGAATATGAATTGTTTAGTAATTTTGATAAAAAAATATTGAAAAAGCCTATCGGAGAAATTAATAAGAACACACATTTTACAATTACTTACGATAAAATAAAAAAAGGTAGATCAATCATAGGAATAAATTTTAATATTGAAAAGAAAAATAAAATTCATGCTCCAATAGATTACAAATCAAACGATAATATATCTCAAAAATTTCAAAAGAATAAAGAAGAAAACGAAGATCAATTATTAGGACTAGCTATGCAGAGTCCTTACACTAAAATCTTATTAGAACAGCTATTAATTAACCAATATGACTTAATTGATAAAAAAGTCATGATCGGTTTACAACGAATGGTCTTTCCAAGGTATGAAGAATTGGTTGATTTGCAAGGTTTAAATTCAGTAAAAGAACATATTTCTTATGTAGCAGCACACAAAATTCCATATTCTATTAAAGAAAACACAGTAAAATATTTAAAAATTGCTATAGAAAAATATCTTACAAATGTAAAAACAAATAGTATTTTTAGAGGTGAATAATATTGGCTAATATAACTATCAAAACCCTAGCAGATGAATTAGGGGTATCGAAACAAGCAATTCGTAAACATATAGATAAGTTACCACCAACCTTATCGGTAACTAGAGAAGGAAATATTATATATATGAATACTGCTGTAGCAAGTTTTATAAGGAGTAAAGTAGGAAGAGTTGGTGGTAACGTTACTAGCAATGTTGGTGGTAATGTTACCAATAGGAAAAACACTGTAAAAAGTACAATAGTAGACAATAACACTCCTTTATCTTCTGAAATTGAAAAAATAATAAATGAACAATTAAAAATAAAAGACAAGCAACTTTCTGAGAAAGATAAACAAATACAAACGATGCAAAAATTACTTGATCAGCAACAACAATTATCTCTTCAGTCAAATAAACAAATCGAACAATTACAGCTCCAACTATCTAATGAAATAGAAATTGATTTAGAAAATTCAAATAGAAATAAAGTAGTTAATGAAAAAGATGGTAAAGATAGTAATGAAGCAAACGAAAAAAAAGGTTTTTTTAACAGAATCTTTAAAAAATAAAAGAGATAAAAAGATGTTGTTACAATATCTTTTTATCTCTTTTTCTGACTCTTAGAAACTCAACTACAGTAAGTGCTAGAGCAGTGTATAATCCTCCACCAATGAAATCTTTATTTACTATATACTCTATTGAAATGCCAATAAAACTAGCAACTATCATAATTAGCATGACGTAAATATATGGATGTTTTTCTGTAAACTCTTTGTATTTATCAAACATAATATCACCTAAGACCTAAATATCTCATTTATTCTCATGATTACTCTACTTGTAACATTACCTGTCATATAATGCTTTTCTTCTAAGCTACAAATTATCTTCCTGTATACTAAAGCCAATATCTAACAGCTCTGATAATTCTTCTAATGACAGAATTCTTTTTTTGCATACAATTTTCTCATTGATTGTCACAATTGGTAAAAGGTCTAAATTACATTCTAGTAAAACTTTTACATTTTTATTTTTGATATTCTTATTATCTTCACTTACATATTGAACTATTGTCTCAAATTCAATTTCTTTTAAGAGTTTATAATTTTTTTGGTACTCTTTATCGTGTATGACCTTAAATGCTTCAAATTCATTAGAACGGAATACTGGCAAATCATTTTCTTTTATATAATAAATAATATTTATCAATTTCCTAAAGTCAATCCTCCCGCTTTGCTGCTTGCTGATACAGCTCATAAGATTGTTGTTACTTGAGATGCTACACTGCAAGAAAAACACTTATATTTTCCTCTGTATTTTACCACAATATTTATACTTAATATAAATTTTCCTGACATGACATAGTATGATATATACCCCAAAGTAGTACTGACTCTTTTAGTTGCTGCTGCAATAGTGACCTCATTAACAGTCTTTAATTCACTTTGCTGAAGATTATTTTAACTCCTTCCTCTCGATAAATTTATTATCTATTTTAAATTACAAATGAAAAAGAATGTAACAGTTTAAATCTTAATAATCATTAGCTGATAGTAAACTGAAGAAGTCGGTTTTAATCTTCCAAGTCTGATTTTCTAAGTACAATATATCCTAAAATAATTAGAGCGTATCCAAATCCAATATTTTGTTTTAATAAAGAAAAAATAGCTCCGATAAAAATAAGAATAGATAAAAATTGATAACCGTTTCTTTTATTTATTTTTTTCATTATGATATCTCCCATAACCATTCTCCTAACCTAGTCATTCATAACTAAAGTATCTATCTAATATCACTGAATCAAAAGAACGCAACGGTTTACATCTTAGCACCCATTGGTTGCAAACGTTCTTTTTCGAGGTTTCGCTCAATAAATGATAGTCATCGACTATCCCATTCGGTATGATAAAGAAAAGGGTACTAGAAGGAGGAAATAATGGAACTAGGAGAAAAATTGAAAACAAGTAGAAATAATAAAGGATTTTCGCAAACAAATGTAGCCGATCATTTAAACATTTCAAGACAGTCTATTTCAAAATGGGAAAATGGAAATACTTATCCGGATTTAGATAATTTAGTCAAACTAAGCAATTATTATGAAGTATCCATTGATGAATTATTAAAAGAAAATCAAGATCTTAAAAAGAAAATAGAAGCAAATAAGCTTGAAATTGAGGATATATATCAAAAGTTAAATTTTATTCATAGTACAAATGAAAAAGACGAAGGGTTAATGTTATTGGTTCTTTCTTTTTTAAGTTTCTTAATCACTCCATTAGGGTTGATTACTTCCCCTATTTTGATGATTAGAAATAAAAAAACAAATACACTATCCAAGTTTGTATACTTAGCGTGTATTTGTTGTATAGCCTACAATTTATTTATGGGTTATGGACTTTTAAGCGATATTTTTGGTTGGGGTATAACTAGCGTTGAGTACTTAGGGTAATTAATAAGTAATAGAAATATTATGAGACAATAACTTTGGTCTTAAATTTATTGAGGTAATGACCAAAGATAGTTAAAAACCTAAACGAAAATTTAATAAAGTTTCGCTGATTTCATCTTCGTTGATTCCTATATAGCGTTTCGTGATCGTTTCGCTGCTGTGACCGAAGATTTCCATTAACGTGGCCACATCTTTGGTTTTCTTGTAGTAATGGTAGCCGAAGGTCTTTCTAAGCGTGTGCGTGCCGATATCGTCTCGTCCTAAGAGCTTGGCGACTTTTTGAAACATCTGATAGACGGTATTGACTTCTAAATGACCGCCTTTGGTACTTGGAAACAAATAATCGTCTGCTGCTAGGTCTTTCGTGTACTCCTGGATCAGGTCCTGCAGGCTACTCAAATATAAAATGCGGGTCTTTCCTGTTTTTTGCTCCACGATACGCGGATTTTTAGCTGAAAGAATGTCTTTTTTCTTCAGTTTAACGATATCAGACATACGTAACCCGCTGTTGATTCCGATTAAAAAGAGAAAAACGTCTCGTTTGGCATTTTTATTGCGCCGTAACCCAAATAAAAAGTCGTTTATCTCGTGCTGCGTTCTTAATGGTTGGACATTGTAGCTCATTGAAAAGTCCTCTCCTCTCACAAAAGTGATACATGATTTCATTCAGTATAGCATGTAATCATGTATTGGAGGGATAAATAAAAAAAGAACCCTTTAGGTAAAGGGTTCGGGATACACGATTTTATAGAATTTCATGTATTGAGATAAATAAAAAAATGCCTCATTTATTAATAGTTCAATAGTAAACCAAATTAAAAAAAGCCAACTAGCAGAAGTAAATCTGGTCTCAAACCGGATTTACTTCTACTATTCAGCTATTCAAGATATACCCTCAATTTCCAATATTTTTCTTACTAATTTTCTGATAAGAAGTCTTTTATTTTTGTAAAAGTCCTTTTAATTCAGCAGCTTTAGCAGCGATCATATCCATCAATTCGGGAGACAACACATCATAAGTTGGCAATCCCATGCTCATTAACTCTTCGCGAATACTAGCCATTTTAGAAACGGGTGTGCCTGTTTCTATGACAGACGAAACAAATGCTGCGAATTGAGGTTCAGACCATCCTTTTTCTTCTGATAATTCTGTATGAACAAAGTCTAAGCCATAAAATGCATGATCTTTATTTTCTATGCGTCCATACATATGTGCACCACATTCTTTGCAATAATGTCTTTGAATTGCTGCGGATTCATCAATAATTGCTAACTTGTTTTCGTTTTTAATAACCTCTACTGTTTCGCGAGGAACTACAGCTACTAAGGCAAATTTAGCATCCTTTGGTTTCCAACATTGTGAACAGCCACATGCATGGTTGTGTAGTGTCTGAGATCCTACGTTAACCTCTACCTTATCTATTTCACATAAGCATTTTAATGTGCCACCAGCGAATTCTTCCACTACTGGATAATCCTTTATTCCATTATCTAGTCTTGGATGTAATCTAATGTTTGTCATTTACTTCACTCCTTGGGTTTAATATTCTTTAATTGATTCATATGAAACTCGAGATGTTCCTCTATAAACGTTGCAATTGTATAATAACTATGGTCATAACCGCTTTGCATCCGAACAGTCAAGGGATATTTTTTTTCTTTCGCTACTTTAACCAGCTTATCTGGTTCTAATTCTTTTTTATAAAATTGATCAGTATCGCCTTGATCAATCAAGATAGGTACTTTCTTATCTGAGTAACGTTTTATTAGCTCTACTGCATCCCATTCAGCCCAATCTTCTTTGTTATCTCCCAGATAATTTTCAAAAGCTTTTATCCCCCATGGTACTTGGCTTGGGTTAACAATTGGCGCAAATGCTGTGATGGATTGGAATCGTTTTGGATTACGTAACCCTAAAACGAGCGCTCCATGTCCCCCCATAGAATGGCCTGAGATAAACTCAGGTCCTATCAAATGAAATTCTTCGCGGACTAAAGACGTCAATTCTTTTATAATGTAGTCATACATCTTATAATGAGAAGACCATGGTTTCTGTGTGGCATTAAGATAAAACCCTGCTCCTTGTCCTAAATCATAGTCATCTGAATCAGCTATCTCTTTTCCACGTGGACTTGTATCGGGCATAATCATGGCGATTCCCAAACGTGCTGCTACTCTTTGGGCTCCAGCTTTGTGAGTGAAATTATCATCAGTACAAGTTAAGCCTGACAGCCACCAAAGTAAAGATGGTTCAGGAAACTTTTCTTTGTTTGGCAAAAACAAACTGAATGTCATCGAACAGTTCAAACTTTCAGAACGATGACGATACTTGTATTGCACCCCGTCGAGAACACTGTGTTCTTCTAATAATTCTACTGTTTTCATCTTACTCTTCCCCCCCCCTTTTGATTTACTGATATCATTTGAGTCAAAAATTCAGATTCCTAATAGGAAAGAATAGTACGAATAGATTCACCTTTGTGTAATAGGTCAAACGCTTTATTTATCTCTTTAAACTCTAAGTTGTGAGTGATAAATGAATCTAAATCAATTTCACCATTCATAAAGTCTAACACCATTCCTGGTAGTTCCGTTCTTCCTTTTACACCACCAAATGCTGAACCGCGCCATACACGACCGGTAACTAATTGGAATGGACGTGTTTGAACTTCCTTACCAGCACCTGCTACACCAAGGATAATACTTTCGCCCCATCCTTTGTGACAACATTCTAATGCAGACCGCATAACATCAACATTCCCAATACATTCAAAACTGTAATCGACTCCACCATCGGTCATTTCCACAATCACGTCTTGAATTGGACGATCATGTTCTTTGGGATTAACAAAATCTGTTGCACCCATCTTTTTAGCTAATTCCCATTTACTAGGATCAATATCAATGGCAATGATGCGTTTAGCTCTTGCTTTTTCTAAACCCTGGATAGCAGCTAAGCCGATTGCCCCTAATCCAAATACTGCAGCTACAGCTCCTTCTTCAACTTTTGCCGTGTTTTTAACCGCACCCATCCCTGTTGTTACGCCACAACCAAGCAAACAGACCTTGTCCAAAGGAGCATTTTCATCAACCTTTACTAAATTCACCTCGTTTACGACAGTATATTCACTGAATGTGCTTGTTCCCATATAGTGGTGTATAGGTTCTCCTTTATAAGAAAAACGAGTGGTTCCATCGGTCATTAAACCTTTCCCTTGAGTCTCACGAACAGCGCTGCATAAGTTTGTTTTACCTGAAAGACAGAACTTACACTTTCCACACTCTGCTGTATATAAGGGAATAACGTGGTCTCCTGGTTTTACAGAAG
>NZ_CP110236.1 GCF_029144185.1 Vagococcus intermedius
TGATTTAAAATTCATAATATCGATCATTTGATAGTTTGACTCTCTTCTATCAGCTTCTTTAAGAATGGCTGAAGCTAAAGGATGTTGAGAAAGTATTTCTAACGCTGAAATGATAGATAAGTACTGATTTTCTTGATTTGTGTCACTTACAACAAAGTCTGTTACAGAAGGCGTTCCTTTGGTTAAAGTCCCTGTTTTATCAAAAGCGATTGCTTTTAATCCTCCGATTTCTTCGAGATAAATACCTCCCTTTACCAGCACACCATTTTTAGCTGAATTTCCAATAGCTGAAACGATTGAAACAGGTGTTGAGATAACTAATGAACAAGGACAACCAACTACTAATAGTGATAAACCCTGGTACAACCACTTATTCCAATCACCACCAAAAAACAATGGTGGAATAATGATAATTAAAGCCGAAATAGCCATGATAGAAGGGGTATAGTATTTAGCAAATTTATCAACGAATGCTTGTGCAGGTGCTCGTTCTCCTTGTGCTTCTTCCACTAAATGAATGATTTTAGCAATGGTTGTATCATTAACATGTTTAGTCACTTCCACTTCTAAAATTCCCTCTTCATTTAAAGTTCCTGCAAAAATTTCGTCCTTAATTTGTTTTTCAATTGGAACAGACTCACCCGTTATTGCTGCTTGATTAACAGCAGAATGTCCTTTAATGACTACCCCATCCATAGCTATTTTTTGCCCTGGTTTAATAATCATAATATCTCCTAATTGAATATCGGAAACATTTATCATTTTTTCTTCGTTATTTCTTCTAATCAAAGCTTCTTTTGGTGCTATATCCATTAACGAACGAATAGATTGTCTTGCTTTATCCATTGAAAATCGTTCAAGGGCTTCACTAACAGCGAATAAGATAACTACAATAGAACCTTCAGCCCATTCACCTATAATTGATGCGCCTATAATTGCTACTGTCATTAAAACTTCCATTGAAAAGTTTAATTTAAGTAAATCCTTAATTCCTTCTGTAAATAAACTAAATCCACCAATAACGATAGCTGATATAAATAAGCTTTTAGTTATGATATCATTCTCGCCTGCAGTAGCTCTAAAATAAAAAGCTATCGCTATTAATATTACTGAAATAACTAATGTCCAATTACGTTTCAAGAAAGAATCTTTCTGTACCCCTTCAGATTCTTGATTGTCCTCATCTTGAATAATTAGATTTTCAAAAGCTCCAGCAGACTTAATTTCTTGAATAGAAGATGTTCCCTCAACTTTAATTTTTCCAGCACCAAAGTTTACTTTTGCATCTGTTACACCTTCAATACTTTTAACATTTTTTTCAAATTTAGCAGCACAATTCGTACAGCTTAATCCCTCTACTCGATATGTTTTACTAGAAGTTTCTTTACTCATAGCTATCACCCTTTTCTAGTTGTTTTCCTAAATTTATCAATTCAACAATCCTATCATCAGAACTAAAATAATAAACTAATTTGCCTATTTTTTTACTATCTACAACACCTAATTTTTTTAATGATTGCAAATGATGTGATGTATTTGCCATAGTTGCTCCAATAATATTGGCTACGTCACATACACATAGTTGATCTTCATAAGCTAAAGCATGTAATATTTTGAATCTATTTTCATCTGATAAAATTTTAAATAAAGAACTTAGATCTTTGCTATTAGTATTTTTTAATCTCTCTTTTGAATTAGTTACTTGCTCCTCATGAATACAAGTAATCTCACATATTTCATTTGTCACGTTTATTCCTCCAAAATCACTCATTCAAGTTCATACTTGATTATATATAAACAGATTGTAATAATCAAGTACAAGTTTGATTGTCTTTGATTTCACTAGGTATAATTTGATTTATGTTAATCACTTTTTATATTACCAGTAACTTTAAATTAAGTATTTTGATTGAAATTTAAAGTCATGATATAATAAAGGTGCGAAAACGAGAATATGTGTTAGTGTATCTAGCACAAAAGCCACTACCTGTGATGAGGTAGTGGCTTTTTTTTCGTTAGTGCGACTCTAACGAGTGGGTTTGTTGGCACTCATGCCTTTATTCATCATCTTTATCGTCAAACCAACGATTTAATAACTTTTTAGTTATAACTGTAGTTACTGTTGTAAAAACAGTCGTGATGAATAACGAGAATATGTTATCAAGCATGTATCTAGCACCCCCTTTCAATATGAAATGGGCTAAGTGCCATTAAATAATATAGCATAATCTTTTAAAAATTGCTTTAGGGTTGTTAGGGCTTGCCCTGACCGTCTGAAAGACGTTTTATTAGTTTCTATAAGGGTTTTATACTAAACGAGCTTAAACACCTCTTTTTTTGCGTTTTAAAGCTATCCAAAGAATCTCTTTAAAGAAGGGTTTAATATTTTAGCAAAGGAGCGTAAGCGACTGCTGCAAGTTAAATGTGAGAGTGGGTTTCTCTCACTCCTTTTTATTTTTTCTTTTGAATTTTATGTTTATCAAAAACTGATCTCTATATCTATTGTTATATCTATTAAGCAATAGAATACGCGTGTGCGTTAAGATAATCTATTAATATAAACTGTTAAGATATACTGTTAAGATATACTGTTAGGGTTGCTGTATCCGTTGGTGCTATTGGGATAGAGGTGGTATAAGGGTATCACTTTTGGACAGTAAAGGTATCACTTTTGGACAGTAAGGGTATCACTTTTGGACAGTAAGGGTATCACTTTTGGACTTTTGAGGTATCAATATTATTGTTGCGATACCTATAGTCAAGTGATATTATTAGGTATCAGATTGAATGGAGTGATACCTTGAGTAATGATGTAGTAAGATATAATAACGGTTTTAATACGGTTCCTTTACGTCAATTTACACCTATTGAAATGGATATATTTTGGTCTATTTGTTCCAAGATGAAAAGAAAAGGGACTAAAGAAATTACCTTTGAATTTGAAACTTTTAAAGAGCTTGCTAATTATACCCGTAGGGAAAAAGAAGGCTTCTACAAAGCTTTAAAGACTCTCTCAGATAAACTAGGTTCTCTAACATATAAATTTGAAGATGAAGACGAATTTGAGCAATTATGGTTATTTCAGCGATTTTACATTAGTAAAAAGAATGAATCTGTTACTATTCAAGCTAGCGAACGCTTTGAATTTATTTTGAATTCAATCGGCAATGATTTCACTAGATTTGAACTTGAAAATATAACTCATTTATCTAGTGGTTATACTAAGGAACTATACAGACAATTAATGTCACATAGAGATAAGAAAACTCGAAAAGGTGCTTGGTATGTTAAAGTCGAAGATTTTAGATCTGTAATGCAAGTTCCACAGAGTTTTAGAATGACTAATATTGATAAGAGGATTTTTGATGTTGCTAACAAAGAATTTACAACTCCAAATGAATATGGCGAAGTTATATTTTCAAAATTTAGAGTAGAAAAAGTAAAAGCTCGAAAAGGTAATAAGATTTCTTCTTTTAGAATATATTTTCAAGAACCTGATATTTTGACAGTTCCTATGACTAATTGGTTAGAAGATAGTGAGGAATCTTTATATGCAAAATAAAGTATTAACTCTCAAACAACTAGCAGATAAATTAGAGGTTAGTAAGTCTTATATAGATAAAACAATTCGCACACTTGGTATGCATACTGAGTTGAAAAAAGATGGTAATAGATATGTCGTTAATCCCCATCAACAAAAGGAAATAGAACGTTTTTTAGATAATAAAAAATCGCATACTGAAACGCATACTCAACCAAACACTAGTATGCATACTAGTGAGAGTTCAGAAGTTGAATTTCTTCGCTCACAGTTAATTGAACGTAATAAAGAAATTGAAAATTTACACAAAATATTAGATCAGCAACAACAATTACAACTAAAAACTCAAAATTTATTGGAAGAACAAAAACTAATTATGTCTGCTGATAAAGAACCTGAAAATGAAACAAATAAATTTAAAGATTCAATAGAAAGTCAACAGCAGTTCGAGCATTTAAAAAGTGAACTAGAACAAAAAAACTTAGAGAACGAAGAATTAAAAGTGACCGTTGAAAAACTAAATCAGCTACCTAAAAAAAGCTTTTGGCAAAGATTATTTAATCAGTAATTATCATTTTTTATACGTCCAGCAACAAAAAGAAAATGACGAAATAGAAGAAGAAAAATTAAGACAAGACTTACTTAAAGAACTACAAAATGGCTTCAAATAAATAAAAAAAGGAATGTAACATTTGATGTATCATTCCTTTTTTCTATGTATCATTCGATACATCATTTACTCTTTTTAAGCTTTTTTATACATCATTTAATACATCATTCGCTCTTTTTTCAGAAACGTTTTTAGGTCTTAGAAACACTGTAGGCATAGCCTACAGACGATTTGTGACTCAGAACCTGCAAGCAGGTTCTCTTATGCTCTTACGAATTAGTTTGTACTTATCTAGTTTTACTACTCTTAGCTTTTATCTTTTACATGAGCGTAGCGAATTTTAACCAACACGCTTGACGAAAAAAGAGAGAAGATTAGACATGAACTTCTCTCTTTTTTAGCACGATAGACACCAAAAAATTTTGGTGGGTATAAGTGCGCCCTCATAAAAAAATCGGGAGGAATTTTCATGACAGATAAGCAAATGGAATCAAAAATTTATCAGATAGAATTACTCAATGAATTTTCTATGTCTGTTTATAATCGACTGCTACGACACGTCCATAAAAACAAAATTGATTTAACTCATCAAGCTCATCAAGAAAACTTTATCGTGTTGCTTTTTCATCAGTTAGAAGAAACTCTAAGTCTTAACTTATTCAAAAAAGAATTAAAAGAGCTAGAAGAAATAAAACACTACTGGATAACCATGAACTCCCTCACAAAAGAAATATGCGCTTCTGACGTTCAAACAGATTAAATTAAAAGTGTTCTTCATTAAGCGTCTTTCAGACGGTTAGGACAAGCCCTAACACCCCAAAAACAATCGAGAGAATCGACAAGCAAATACCAGGAGAAACGTTCTTCACTTTGAAGATCTTTCTCCTTGTATTTTTACTCGGTCTTAGGTGACAACTAACAAGCTCTTTTTTGGGTGTGTGCGCACACACCCGATGCTTGCCTTATTCAATTTAATAACATTTCCCACCAAAATTGATTTTAAAATTTCACTATCTTGATAAAAAAAGAAGCCCTAGAAATAGGGCTTCTTTTGATTGATTTGAGGTAGACCTTTTCGGATTCACAATCTCACCGGCTGTAACCGTTGGTAAGTCTACAGCTCGGTATAACATCAGATTATGTTAATCAACGAGATAAATAACTATTTCTTACTTCTGTTTCATCAATCTCAATCCATTAAGTGTTACTAATAAAGTTGCTCCCATATCTGCAACAATAGCAATCCAAAGTGATAACCATCCTGGAATAATTAGCAATAAAGCTAAGAATTTAATGCTTAAAGAGAAAGTAATATTTTGTTTTATAATTTTTAATGTTTTTCGACTAAGATTAACAATAAACGGTAACTTTTGTAAATCATCAACCATTAAGGCAACATCAGCTGTTTCTAAAGCAGTGTCCGTTCCAGCCCCACCCATTGCAATCCCAACAGTTGCTGATGCTAACGCAGGAGCATCATTTACTCCGTCTCCTACCATAGCCACTTTTCCATACTTTTCTTTAAGCTCTTTAATATAATCTAACTTATCTTGTGGCATTAAATCACCTTTAATGTCTGTCACACCAACTTGTTCTCCAATTGATTTAGCTGTTCTGATATTGTCACCAGTTAACATAATTGTATGTTCAATACCTAACTGATGAAGCTTAGCGATTACTTCTGAACTTGACTTTCTTAATTCATCAGCAACTGCGATAATTGCCAAAATATTTTGTGCTGTTCCAAAAATCATGACGGTTTTTCCTTGCTCTTGTAACTTCTCATAATTTTTCATGACACTAGCTTGCCTAATTAATTCTGAATCAAATAATTTAGGACTTCCAACAAAATAAGTTGCACCTTGATAATCACCTTTAATTCCTTTACCAGTTAC